>JAQUNY010000176.1 GCA_028717405.1 Eubacteriales bacterium | reverse complement strand
AAATGCAGGTCATCAGGAAATGGGGCTGTCTTACAGGATATTCATAAATCCAATTCAGAATATAGAAATAACAGAAGCCGCTCTTTAAGTGCAAAGGCAGCTGAAATCGAGAGGAACATTGAAGCTTTGGAGGAAAGCATGAAACAGCTCTGTGCCGAGGAAGAAAAAAATCAAAGCGATTACGAGAAACTCCAAAGCCTTATGGAAGAAAAAGGCCGCATCGCAGGCGAAATAGAGGCGCTATACCACAAGTGGGCAGAGCTGAGTGTCATCAAATGAGCAGGCCGTGGTCAGCGACGCAGTTCAGCCTGCGATTTCAGCTCCGGATGTATTGACTAATTGAGGAAAATGTTATACATTGAAATGAGCAAACGATTGCGCAACTTATACAAATTGTGTTCCCCGGATTGTTTCAGCTTTATCCGGCGCAAGATACGCCTGTATTTGCGCAGTATACACTAATATTTTACCTGAACGTATTCAGCATTATTTCACATTTATATAACGGAGGCGTACCATGAGACCAATCAGAAGGGCAATACATATTGATTTTCACACGATGCCGGGTATCCATGATTTCGGGAGCAGATGGGACCCTGAAAAATTCGCCGCCATGTTGAAAAAAGCCGGCGTGGAATATATCAATGCGTTCGCCAAGTGCAACCTTGGATTTGCCTACTACCCGACAGAAATCGGTATACCATACCCCGGGCTGAAGGGCGACATGCTTAAGGAAACAATAGAGGAATGCCATCGCAGGGACATCGGGGTGTCGGCCTATGTCAACGTGGGCCTTGACCATGAACAGGCAAGGCTCCACAGAGAATGGTGCGTAGTCAATAAGGACGGGCAGGTCATATATGGGGATAAAACGGCGAATTTCTTTCGCAATATGTGCTATAAAAGCGGATACCATGATTATATTACCGGCATTATCCGCGAGGTGATGGGAAACTATGATGCAGACGGCCTGTTCTGTGATTGCATGGGGCTGCGGGCATGTTACGGGAATGAGTGTCTGGAAGAGATAAAAGGCGCGGGACTAGATCCCCTGGATGACGGGGAGGTTATCAGGCATTCACGGGAAGTGCTCATGGATCTTTGCAGAGAGATCAAAGCCATAACGGGAAACGACAGATATCTTATACTGAACGGCATCCCTTACAGGGATTCAAAGGACATGAATACACATATCGAAATAGAATGCCTGCCGTCCGCATGGGGCTACGATAATTTCTGGCCGCAGGCCGCGTACGCAAGAACGCTGCAGAAGACAGTCCTATATATGACTGGCAGATTCCAGGCAAGCTGGGGTGATTTTGGCGGATACAAGGGCAGGGCTTCTCTTGAAAACGATGTCTGGGACGCGCAGTGCAACGGGACCGGGATATCAGTGGGCGACCATATGCATCCGGCGGGATTTCTTGAACCGTCAGTGTATGAAGATGTCGGCGAAATATTCAGCGAAATAAAAGCGCTTGAACCATGGACCGATGGCGCGGCTTATATGGCGGACATCGGCATACTTACCGATTCGGACGGCGGGATCGACGCTGCCCGCAGAGGAGCAGTACGGATGCTTGGTGAATTAAAGCACAGCTGTGATATCGTAAATGAAGATATGGATCTTTCAGGATATAAGGCGCTGATACTGCCTGACAATTTGCCGGTGACTGCTGTGCTTAAGGTAAAACTGCAGAAGCACCTGGATGAAGGCAAGGGGATACTGAGTACTGGAGAAGGCGGCCTTGACAGCGGGAAAACCGGATTTGCACTTGAACATTGGAAATTTAAGTATGAGGGGACCGATACCTCAAATACATCATATTTCAGGATGAGAGAAGAGGCTGAAAGCGGCATTGGAGATATGGATCAGGCCATGTATGATCATGGTATACTCATAAAGGCAGGCGAAGGTGCTGATATTCTGGCCGACTACGTAAAGCCGTACTTCAACAGGCACTGGGACGGGTTCCACGGATATTTCTACACGCCGCCTGAAAAAAAGACTGAATACGTTGCGGCTGCGTGTGCGGGTAATGTTTTCCATATATGTTTCAAAATATTTTCCGCATATTACAACCACGCTATGATATCGCACAAAAAGCTGGTTGCATATTGCCTGAACAGGATCCTGCCCCGGCCGCTAATAAAGTGTGCAGGCATACCTTCCACAGCGCGTGTGACGCTGACGGGCAGGGATGATATGGTACTTCTTCATGTGAAGACGACCCACCCTGAAGTCAGGGGAAAGATGAATATCATTGAGGAGCATCAGGTGCTGCCTGCAGGCGCTTCTGTGAGTGTGCAAGGCATTTATGCGAAGGTGTATATGGCGCCTTCCGGAGAGAGGCTTGAGTTTGAACCCGCAGAAGAAGGTTATACAAAGGTTGTTCTGCCGGAAATAAAGGGATATCGAATGATAGTGCTTGAAAAATAACCGGGCACCAAACACACATCAGCCGGGCATTAAAAACGCATCAACTGAGTATTAACCAGAGATCAATTATTCATCAATGGGAGTCAGGACCACCTTCATGGCTTTTCTGGATTCGATAAGCTCAAAGGCGTATTCCCATTGATCAATAGGCAATTCATGGGTTATAAGCGGCTTGAGGTCGGCCTGGCCTTTCGACATCAAAACAAGGCACTTTTCCCAGACGTCCCAGGTGTGGCTGAAGTGTCCCTGGACAGTCACAGATTTAGCAATCATGGGATCAAGAGTGAAGCCCACGGGCTTAGGCCCCCAGCCAATCCTGGTTATCTGACCTGCAGGCCTGACGATATCCAGCGATAGTGCAAGGGCCTGTGAGGCGCCGGCTGTGTCCACTACCAGGTCTGCGCCATAACAGTCTCCCAGTGATTTGATCTTCGCGGCCACATCCTCTTTACTGCTGTCTAAAGCCATTGTGGCCCCATATGAAAGTGACTGCTTAAGGCGGTTTTCGTCACCACTCGTGCCTATGGCAATGATTTCGCTTGCGCCGCATATTTGGGCCATCTTGATACAAAGCATCCCGATAGGGCCCGGGCCTATAACGGCAACAGTATCTCCGGGACGGACAAGGCTGTTGCATACGACAGATTTATATGCCACACATAAAGGCTCTGTCAGAGAAGCCTCCCGGAGGGAAACATTATCCGGCACTTTGTGCAATATCCTTGAGGGGACCTTAACGTAGCCGGCGAACGCTCCATCTATGTGGAAACCAAAGCCTTTCCTTTCCCTGCAGAGATGATATTGGTTACTCCTGCAAAGGGGGCAGACCCCGCAATAGTCGGCATGTGTTTCGGATGTGATCCTGTCGCCGCTTTTCCAGCCCTGCACTTCACTGCCTGCTTTTACGATCGTACCTGCAAATTCGTGTCCAAGGATCAGGGGGACGTTGATTTTAAAAGATGTCAGGTTCCTGTGCATGTGAGGGTCAGTGCCGCACACCCCTATAAAGGCAACTTTGACCAGCACATCTGAAGGCCCGGGCTCCGGTATCGGGACATCCCTGATCTCGGTTGCTCCGGCGACATTATCATACTTTACTACTGCTTTCATTGTTTTGTTCATTTCGATCCCCATCCCTGTTTTCCTGTATTATATTGCTCCGGCTGTAAATCGCATATTTTTAACATTTTATTTTTATGACGCCCTATGGCACTAACGTTTCATGATCTTCCTGATTTTCATCATGATATCTGTATATGTCAGGCCATATTCCGACAGTAATTCATCATAATTATGCGCAGATTGCCCGAACCTGTCCTGTATGGCAATGGATTCAAGAGGTATGGAAGTACCTTTCAGAGCGAACGCGACAGCCTCGGAGAGGCCGCCTATACATGAGTGTTCTTCAGCGGTTACCGCGCCCTTAACACTTTTGGCAATATTCAGTACGGCGTCATTGTTAAAGGGTTTTAATGTGCTGGTATTGACTACTTTTACCGATATGCCTTCACCAATGAGAGCGTCCGCGGCTTTCAGGGCAGCGGAGACCATTACCCCTGCTGCGAAAACAGCCACGTCACTGCCTTCCCTGAGCACATAGGGTTTGCCGATAACAAAGGGCTCATTTTCGGGAAAAATGTCAGGCAGGTCATTTCTGCAGGTTCTTATATATACAGGCCCCTTTAGCTTTGCTGCAGCTATTGTTGCCTTGCGCATCTCGGTGCCGTCACAGGGGACAAGCAGGGTCATATTCGGGACCGCACGCATGATGGCAATATCCTCTACTGCCTGATGGGTTGCGCCGTCCCCGAAATCAGACAGGCCTGAACTTGAACCTGTGATTTTTACATTCAACTTTCCTATACACACGCCTTGCCGTATCTGATCATATGCACGGCC
>JAQUNY010000175.1 GCA_028717405.1 Eubacteriales bacterium | reverse complement strand
GCTGATAAGAGACGGCATTATTAAAGAACCCCTGGAGGGCTGGAACAGCTGCGACAGTGAATGGATCGAGAGAAAATCCTGGTGGTTCAGGAAGTCATTCAATGTTGACGACAGCCTTATAGTTGATGCCGATGTGGTTGAGCTTGTCATGGAATCACTGGATATCGGAGCGGATATATTTGTAAATAACCGGGAAGTTGGCCGCCATATAAGCGCTTTTTATCCATTTCGAATTGATGTTAAAAGTTTACTTAAAACGGGCGAAAACTGCCTGATCGTCCGACTGACGACAGGGCTTGACATGGTGGATCTTAAAGATTGTGAACCTTATAAAGTCAGCACTGAGGGGACAAGAAAACCAGGCAGGGGAGACAAGAGAAGAACGTTTCTCAGAAAACCCCAATATTCCTACGGCTGGGACTGGGGCCCGAGGGTCGCCACCTGCGGCATACCCGGTAGAGTATGGCTGGAATCTCATAAAGAGGCGGCTATACGAGGGGTGAGAACATATCATGTGTGGCCTGCAGCCTCTGAGGGGCATACTGGTCCCTCCGGCACCACAAAATCCTTCAATCCGGCCAGATCCGGGTGCACAGCCGAATTGAAATACACGATCGAAATCGAGAACTTTAATCCTGTTTCGACTCTGAATGGGATTATCCGTATAAAAATGTCGCCTGATCAGGCTGTATCTGACGCACTGTTATCCGGTAAAACTTCTATGGCGGCGGGCTCGGGCTCGGGCTCGGGCTCGGGGTGCGACGATGATATCGTCAGTGAGACCGATGTGCTGCTAAGGTCAGGCCTGAATTATATAAACATCCCTGTCAGAGTTAAAAACGCAAAACTCTGGTGGCCTAACGGCATGGGAGGGCAGCCGCTTTATATTATTAAAATCGAAGCGGAAATAAGCGGTGTACACTCTGGTGATACCCGCCTTTTATATCCTGAATTTAAATATGGAATACGGACTGTGTCTGTTGATATGGCAAGGCTCAGGGAAGGTGAAAAGCTTTTCGCCATAACCATAAACAATGTACGCACCTTTTGCAAGGGCGGCAACTGGATCCCGGCGGATTCCATATATTCCAGGGTAACTGACGCCAAATATGAGAGGCTTATAACTGAAGCGGCCGAAGCAAATTTCAATATGCTCCGTATCTGGGGAGGCGGATTATATGAAAGGGACATCTTTTACGAGATGTGCGACCGCCATGGGATAATGGTGTGGAATGATATGATGTTCGCCTGTTCGGATTATCCTGAAGACCGCACCTGGTTTATGGAAGAGGTGGAGCGCGAGATGGATTACCAGACGAAAAGGCTTCGTAACCACCCTTCATTAGTTCTGTGGAGCGGCAATAACGAAAACCAGGCTAATGGGAATCACACAGGGCTCAGGATATACAATTACCTGGGTCCGGCGGCGGTGCAGAGGAATTGCCCGGACATCCCCTACTGGAACTCCTCACCTTATGGCGGGGCCAGGGCTAATGATTCTGAAATCGGCGACAGGCACCACTGGGGCGACTGTATGATGAACAGGGAAATGATAAAAAGGATCGTGCCGGAAGAATATGACAAGGTCACATCAAAATTTATTTCCGAATATGGGTATGTAGGCCCGCTCAAAAGGACATCCGTGGAAAAATATCTCAGTGGTGCGCCTTTCGACATACAAAGCGATGTGTGGCAGCATCACAACAACGCATTTGAAAAGGACACGGTCCTGGCAGGGATCAGATACCACTACAGGGATACTGAAAACATGGACATTGACAACTATCTTATGTATGCGGGACTCTGCCAGGGACTTATGTATGCATATTCGCTGGAAGCTCTGAGGTTCAAGGCCGAGTGTTCCGGCAGCCTTTTCTGGATGTACAATGACTGCTGGGGCGAGACGGGCTGGACGATCATAGACTACTATCTGGTAAGAAAAATTTCATATTATTACGTAAAACGTGCGTTTTCGCCGGTGAAGCTGATAATGAGATGTCAGCAGGGCAGTCAGCCTGGCGGGTGGGCTGATATGAGCAACAGTGGGAATGAAAGTGTTAATGTCAGTACCGGTTGCAATAGTAATTGCGCAAACGTTGGCGAGAGTGAAAGTGGCGGGCAGATAATGGTTGCAGGTATAAACGAAACTCCGGAAGACGTTTTGTTAGAAGTCGAATATGGATACGCAGCTTTTGACGGAAAAACAAAGGATTCAAAAAAGGTTGCAATTATGCTGCCTCATTTTTCCAGGGGTGTTGTGTTGAGCTTTGAAATGAGCCGCCATGACATTAAAAAAGGAACATATTTTGCCAGAGCGGATACTAAAGCAGCTACTAAAGCAGCTGCCGGAACATCTGCCAAAGTGGCTGACAACAGTGGCGGCAATGGCAGCATTGATAGTGGGGACGGCAGAGACAACAGTGACAGCAGGCAGCCTGTCCCTTTAGCATTACTCCGTATGGCGCCGCGCCGCGATCTTGAAATGCCTCCTGCAAAAGTTCAGATAACGGGGATTAAGATATCAAACGATAAAAAGAGTAAAGGGGGAAGTCGTTCAACTGAAGGAGCGAAGTGCGATTCGATGAAGACAATCGAACTTACAGTAGAAAGTGCGACATTCGCCCATGCCGTCCATTTCAGGCTGCCGGATGAAATCAGGCTTTCTGACGAGTATTTCGACCTCCTCCCGGGCGAGAGCAGGAAGGTGGTCGTATATGATTTACCTGGGAATATGGATTTTTCAAAGATAACCGCCTATGCCGAAAATGTGTGAGTGAAACATCTGTTATGAAATCCGGTTATGCCTGACAGTGAGATAATATACAACAGCTATATTGATGGCGAGTATGCAGCAATAGTTATGGAAATTAATACCGGCAGCGCAGTATCCTTTGCCTCTACACGCCAGGGCGTCAGAAAGCTTACTAAAAGAAGCCCGAAGGCTAAACACCTTTGCCTCTGCACACGAGATCTTCAAAAATATATTAAAAAACGAAATACTGGAATTGTCAGGTTTGTGCAAAACATTGGGTGTCAGCATCATACCGCTGCTGCAGTGCCTTGGACATGAATATTGGGTGCTGAGGCATAAGCAGTTTTCACGCCTGGCATAAGGCGTTTATCCTGATATCGGTTACGGACGCGAATTTTGCCAATCTGATCCTGAAAGCATTCAAACATTTAAAAAAATGGCAAGAAAGGTACTTGGCCTTCATCCGGATTGTCGGTATTTCCAATTGGGCGGAGATGAAGTTGCACTTTTTAAGGAATGTAGAAAATGCAGTGAGTATCAGATGAGGACTGGAGTTCACATGGATTTTATAGAAAGGCTGCTTACCGGATAATTGGCTGATATGCTGATATGCTGATATAGTTAATAAGGCGCGCACATGTAACTATTCAGACCCGCGCACATTAATAAGGCGCGTATACGTATATGGACATATATGGACTCGTATAATAAAATATGGGCATGCCTTTTGCATCTCGGGTCTAGCATGTGGGCGATTCCTGCATACAGATACAGGACAGATATTATGAAGGTGCCCCAAAAATCAGGTGCAGATTGATGAATCCAGTGCCGTAAAAACGGTGGGAGGCGGGTAAAAAACATGTCAAACATGTCAAAAAAACTGAAAGCGGCAATAATCGGAAATGGCGGAATCGCGCAAACACACAACAAGGCCTACGCAAAACTTGCAGCAGAGGGAGCACCCGTTGAGGTGGTCGCGTATTGTGACATACGGCCTGAGCGCCTTGAAAACCTGGAGAACTGCCGCACATATACCGAAATTGATAAGATTTTATCAGAAGAATCGGGTACAGCAGACTATGTCGACATTTGCCTGCCGACATACCTTCATTCTGAAGTTGCGGTAAAAGCAATGAAATCCGGCTTTAATGTTATATGCGAAAAACCTATGGCGCTGAATTATGAACAGGCGGAGTTGATGTGCAAAACTGCAGAAAAGACAGGGAAAACGCTGATGATAGCACACTGCAACCGCTTCATGAACGATACCATCAAAATTCAGGAATATATCGAATCCGGTAAATTCGGAAAAGTCAGAAACGCCGATTTTTGGAGAGAAGGCGGCAGCATGGACCCCATGGGCTATCAGAACTGGTTCCGCAAGGCTGAGTTGTCGGGAGGGGCCATGCTGGATTTGCATATACATGATGTCGACATCATCCAATGGCTTTTTGGCATGCCGGAGGCAGTTTCGGCGGTGGCATTGAATATTATACCGTGCAGCGGGTATGACAGTATGTCCGTAAACTATATTTTTGACAATGGGTGCTATGTCCATGCCGGATGTGACTGGACGATAAAGCATGACAAATTCAATACAAGGGCAAAACGGGT
>JAQUNY010000174.1 GCA_028717405.1 Eubacteriales bacterium | reverse complement strand
ACAGGTCCCTGCCTCAGCAAGCGAACAGGGCAGGCAGCTGCCACAGGTCCCCTGCCCTTTTGCCGCACCTTCATCTAAACATAAAAGGAGCCTGGCAAAAATACCCGCTACAGTCTTTTTCCCGATCCCTTCAGGACCGGTGAACAGGTACGCATGCCCGGCTCTGTCATGTGCCAGAGATGAGGAAAGGATGTCGGCTATATGCCTCTGCCCCTCAATATCACTGAAATTCAAACAATATTTCCCCCGAAATCGTTCTTATGTTGAACCTGAACTATGACTCAATCGCAATTATGGCTCAATCTTAACCATCTGGTCATTTATTATCTGTCATCTGCCATCATTCCACAGTATCCTGCGTTTCTCTGCTTTTTTCTACATTTCTCTGCAGAATTTCGCTTAATTTCAGACCTTTTCAAAACGTTCAATGTCGATTACAAAAATTGTCGCGCCGCCTATCACGACCTCAATCGGATATGGCATAAACACTCCAACCATACCATTCTGACTCACAGATGAGTTCAATATCTGTTTTCTGCTCTTGGATTTTTTCTTGACGATCTCAATAACCTCTTCGACCCTGTCTTCCTCCACACCTGTGAGAAGCGTCGTATTCCCTGCCCTCAGAAACCCCCCGGTCGAACAAAGCTTTGTAACACTGAATCCGTTGTCGTTTAGTTCCTTCATGACTTTGTTGCCGTCTTCGTCATGAACGATTGCAAATATGAGCTTCATCGGCTTTCCTCCTGTTTTCTCAAGTGTGCGCTTATATTTTCGCATCTGTGCGATGCCTCCAGGTTTTATGCGCCTTCTCTATGATAATTATATCATTAAGAGGTCCGGTGCGAAAGAGGAAGAAAGGACAAGACAGGGGACGGTTCTGTGTCTCGAACTAATATCTTAGTCCATGAACAGTATAAAGCTTAATGCTTAGATACAGCAACTAAGCTGCTATCTGTCTCCTTAGGACTAAGGCTAACCAGTGTCTCATTTCCTGTTATCAAGATATGAAGCCAGCTAAGACATAGAACCGTCCCCTGTCTTGCCCCCCTGTCTTGCCCCCTGGCTCCTGAAATTCAGTTCACCTGGCAGCGCGCGGATCAGCCGGATCATAGTCCGACCAGTCTACCATCCATGGTTTTTCGGCACGGAACGGGCTGTTAAATTTGTTCTTAAGCACACCTCTGCTTTCAAGATTGATCATGCAAGCCCGGATGCATCCCTTACCGCCACAGACAGCCTCACCATGGGTGAAAACGTTATTTGGTTTTTTATAAAACGGCGAAAACGGAGATGGTTTAAAATCATCCCTTCCTGCAATATAATAGCCCTTCTCCCCATTTTCCACAGGCTGCGCCCCCCTGAAAGCATAAAGGCATTTATAAGGGTCCAGTTCACCCCATTCAACCTCGTGACCCGCTAAAGTAACCTTGACTGTTTTAACAGGATCTATCGCGTTCCCGGGGCATTCCCTTACGCATGCCATGCACCTGTTGCAAAGCTGCGGTCCGCTGTATATCGGGTCCGGTTCAAGTTCCATCTCAGTCATTACCATGAAAAACCTCTGACGCGGTCCGAATTCCGGCGTAAGGAAGACTTTGCTGTAGCCTATTTCCCCAAGGCCGGCCAGGTATGCGGCAATCCTCACATGCACCAGCACATCCGGCGCCGGCTTTTCGGGCGCAACCGGCCTGCTGTGCAACATATTGTTCCTGAGCAGAGGCTGCGGCTTTGAACTGTCGGGCTTTGTATAATTGTCCACCGAATTACCCCAGGTGCTTTCATACCCGAAAGGCATGGCTTCATATCCCTCGTCTTCGAATATTCGGCTGAACCTGATTACAAAATTTGGCATGAAAACAGTATTTATCGCTCCATAAGCCATGGAAGCATAACAGCTGAAATGAGTGCCCTCCTCATGCCCGCGCAGCGCGCCCCTGTTTATTCGAAACCCAACGACAATCATCGATTTTGCCTTAGGCATGATATACCTCGGATCCATTTGTTTAGGCGCCCCCTCAAATCGGGACATCGGCGTGATACCCACCAGGTCCGCCCCCATATCACGTGCTATTTGTTTCACTTTTGCAGAATCAAGCATTATTGTCCAGTCTCCTTTCAAAATAATAACTTCACAAATTTGCGTATAGTAACCTTACAAATATACTTAATTATTCAATTCCCGGGAAGGAAAGTATATAAGTTTTTATCTCTTCAACACACTTTTTAAGTTCGTAATTATAAAATATTTTGTTAATTCCCGCTTTCTCTATTTTGTCAGGGCTGAAATCCAGATCATCCGCTTTCAGCCTTCTCTCCATTTCGGCAAAACTCGGCCGGTTCTGCTCCATTTCACGCGCTTCGGCACGCCTGCGCCTTGTTTCATCATCTATGTCGATATAAACCGGGACAACAAGCCCTGCGCCGAAATATTTTTTCAAAGCCGTATAGGCCTCAACCGTAGCTATCATGAGGTAGCTGCCGCATGAGAGGTCAATGCTTCCATCATCAACAGTACAGTAATACCATATCCCCCTGACAGTATCATATCTTCTTTTCTCAATTATTCTTCCGGCTTTCTCATATTTTCTCAATTTGTCTTCGCTGATAAAATTATAATGTATTCCCGCGATTTCTCCATCCCTGGGCGGTCTGGTAGTGTAGGGGACAACAGGCGTAAGCCCAAGCCTCTCATCGTTTATCAGCTTGTCGAATACCGTATTTTTCCCTGTGCCGCTTTTCCCGACAATACAAAATATTCTTCCCATTATCTCCACCACACTTATTACCGGTTCTGTCGCACCTGTTACTGTTTCAGCTGCCTCTGCTGCATCTGCCGCGGATACTGTTCCACTGATGAGGGGTTCGGATCCTTTATCAGGTGTTTTCGCCACATTAACGGCTGATGCACGCACGTTCCTCAATCCCTGGACCTTTGCGCCTGCTTTGATGATATCATACAGATACTTTACAGTCTCGGGAAAAATAAATTCTCCGGGTGCAATCAATGGAATCCCGGGCGGATAAGGCACTATAAGCTCGCCGCTGACACTGCCGGCAGCCTCGTCAAGCCTGATTTCCTTTTTCCCGATAGCCCAAGCCCTGGACATTTCGATAATTTGCCTGGGACGGGCCGACAGCTCAGTTAGATTTCCGGTTTCATCAGTTCCTGTAGCCATGAAATTCGAATCGCTTTTTGTTCCGCTTTTTGTTCCGCTTTTTATAACGCCTCTTTCTCCGGCTTTTTGCGCTTTCTGCGCAGTCCGCGCCGTCTCAATCGTTTGCGCTCTCTGCGCCCCCTGCGCCCCCTGCGCCCCATGCGCCCTTTGCGTTTTTTGCGCCCTTTCTGCAATACTTTTCAGTGCCGCCCTCAGCCTTTCAAAATCTTCCCTTGTATCCGCTACAGTCGTTATGCAGACAATATTACCTGAATCAGACATTTCGACCTGTATCCCATAATCCGATGAAAGCATTTCTGCAACCTGTAATCCTGTCATTCCTGTGCCCGATACTTTTATTACAAGTCTTGTCGGGTCATGGATAATCCCTTGTCCGTCCAGTACCCTGTACGGACCGACTTCCGTAATCTTTTCCCTGAAATCACCAATAATATCAAGCAGCCTGCCAAGCTCAAGCCTGCCCCTGTTAACCATATAAGCCCTGGCATAATCGAGAGAGGCCATAAGCAGGTACGAAGGGCTTGAGGTTTCAAGCAGCGAAAGCTTCTCTCCAATATTCGATTCCATATCATCATATTCGGTACTCCGCCTCATATGGAGATATGAAGCCTGCGTCAGCGCAGGGAGGGTCTTGTGCGCGCTCTGTATGCTTATATCTGCTCCCTGGTCCATTGCGCATGGCGGCAATGCCTCATGAAACTTAAGATGCGCGCCATGGGCCTCATCGACAATGAGCGGCCTCCCATAGCTGTGAACCACCTCGGCAATTCCGGCGACATCGGCACAAACGCCATAATAATTGGGGCTTGTGATAAATACCGCGTCTGTGCTCAGGACCTCCCCGCCATCTTTTTCACCCGTCAGGTTTTCCAGGGCTTCCCTGACCTTTTCCGGAGTCACGGCGCCGGTTATACCAAAATCCATACATGCCGCCGGTATCTCCGGCATTACATAATGGGGCCGCACGCCCGTCAGCATCATTGCTCCAAATGCCGCCCTGTGGCTGTCCCTTCCCAGGACAAGTGTATGGTGCATGCGTACACGCACACGCACGCCGCGGCACGCGCCCTCACCCCCGCGCACGCCCTCTCCCACTTCTCCTCCCACTCCTCCGCTTCCGCATATGGCAGCTATTGCCGCCTGTATACCGCAGGTAGAGCCATTGACCAAAAAAAATGTCCTGTCAGCCCCAAATGCTTCCGCAGC
>JAQUNY010000173.1 GCA_028717405.1 Eubacteriales bacterium | reverse complement strand
GCACGCCCTCTCCCACTTCTCCTCCCACTCCTCCGCTTCCGCATATGGCAGCTATTGCCGCCTGTATACCGCAGGTAGAGCCATTGACCAAAAAAAATGTCCTGTCAGCCCCAAATGCTTCCGCAGCGAGCTCCTGCGCTCTTTTAATAACGCCCTCAGGAGAATGCAGATTATCGGTAAAAGGTGTTTCGGTCAGGTCGATCATCGCCGCATGGTACAAATACTCTGCTTTGGCTACTTCCGCCTCCATGCTGCCATCTTCAACGCAGAATCCCCGGCCGCCTTTATGCCCAGGCATGTGAAAAACGACATGCCCTTCCGCAGCATAGGAAACCACTGCTTTATATAGCGGCATATCCCAAATATCTATAAGCCTGTCACTTCTAACAGGAGCACTGCCTTCAATATGTCTGCTGCCTTTTTTTACTGACATGTTTTTTACTGACATGTTCGATTTGTCCGGTTCATTCATTTTTCATTTATCATTTATCATTTATCATATATCGCTTAATCAGCCCCGCCAGATTTGCTGCTATTTCGGTGAAGCCGCTGTCCACCGGGTGCACAAGATCGGGAGACAATCCCGCAGGATCCCTGAGCAACTCTCTCCCATCGGCATAAATCACCTTAGGCATATTCAGTTCAGTAACAGCCTGTTTCACTATTTCCCTGAATTTTTTTCCTTTCTTTGCCTTTACATCAAAATCCTGCGAAAAGGTGAAAATGCCGGTACAGAATACCCATTTCGCAGGATGTGCGGCGGCAATCCTTCTGACGAAATATCTCACCCTCTTATCAAACTCGGCCTCATCTATACCGAGTATATTGATGCCCGTTTCCAGAGTCGTAAAATCCCAGTCATTCCTTTCCGCAATATAGTCGGCCATTTCAGGTTCAAGGTGCGCGCCGCCTCCAAATCCAAGATTAAAAAGGTCCTTCCCAAGTATAGCCGCCGTTTTTGTCGGATATGTTGAAGAAGGAGCAAGAGCAAACGATCCATTTGTGATGGAAGAGCCATATGCCAGATATTTCCCGGCAGGAGTCTGTCCGGCTTCCGGAAGGCGTATATCGCCGCTTATGTCGATCAGCCTCACCGCCGCTGTATCCGGCAGCAATATCCTGGTAAGCCCGGCATCAAAGGGATGCCCGTAAAGCTGCGAAATCTCCCTGAGCTTTGCAGTATTGCCTGCCGGGGTTATAATAATTTCCGTCGCTTCTTCCCTGAGAGCATAACAGCCGATCCTGAAACAGCCCTGATATACTTCGGCAATGACCGGCTGCCCCTTGTTTACGCCTCTCTCCTCGATGAACCTGAGCACCACCTTCGCCGACCCGCTGTTGATATTGAAGCGTATCTCGCTTCCCGCAGGTGCCAGACACCTCTTTTTAACCGCGGCATTGAGCTTCTCCCGCAGGGCAAAAGGTATCCGGGACATCACATATTCATTGTTCTGTTCATCACAACTTATTTCCGCTATATTGTGCAGTTGTGCAACATTTTTAAAATCCATGTCCGCTGTTCTCCCTTTGATTTTCTATTTCTCCAGTATCCCGTATTTGCCGAAAGTCGGCACAGGCCCTTTGACAGGCGCAGCCCATGCTGCAGCATTGCGAAGCACCTTCTTGATGTTTGTGTCTAAATATGTTGGAAATGTCTCATGTCCAGGCTGACAATAAAATACCTTCCCATTTCCGCGGTGATAGCAGTTACCGCTCCTCAGCACCTCTCCTCCCGAGAACCAGCTTATGAAAACAAGCTCTTCGGGCGCCGGGACATCAAACCTTTCACCGTAAGTCTCCTCTTCGGGCAGCTCAAAATATTCCGGCAGCCCTTCCGCTATGGGATGTCCCGGTTCGATGACCCATATACGCTCCTTGTCGCCGCTTTCACGCCATTTCGACCTGCATACTGTCCCCATCAGCCTTTTACTGATCTTGGAGAAATGCGCAGAATGGAGAAGCACCATCCCCATCCCGTCTGATATGACGCGTTTCCACACCCGTTCAACAAGGGCGTCATCCACTTTGTCGTGGGCGACATGTCCCCACCAGAACAACACGTCCGTGTTTTCAAGGACTTCGTCAGGTAATCCCTGGTCGGGCTGGTCAAGCAGAGCTGCCCGCGTTATGAACCTTTTCTGTTCATCCTCATCAAGTGCAGCCTTAATGGCGCCATGAAGCCCCTCCGGATATATCGCTCTGACTTTGTCGTTCTTATCATGGATATTTTCGTTCCAAATTGTAATATTAATAGCCATTTTTCTGCCTGTCCCCCTGATTTTTAATTGATTTGTCCTATTTTTTACTCCAAAATAACCTCTTTTACTTGCACAATTCCTGGTTGGTCTCCATGCTGGTCTCCATACCATTATATCATTGTGCCTTTGTAAAATACGTTCATATTTTGCAAAAGTCCAGTTTAAAAAATACATAATGTTCTTTATGCTGTGGTATTATGCGTGAATAGTACAAACAATAGTCATATTGACCGGTTTACATATCAGGATATAGATATATAATAAATACACTGCTATTGCAGCTATAATAAAATACAGCGTGCAATACACAGCTTAAATACACAGCGCATAATACATGGCACACAATACGTAGCACACAATACACAGCGCGCAATACACAATGCATGGAAGGGGAAAAAATGAACGCACAAGAAGTTAAAGCACTTGCAAAAGAATATGGAGCCGACCTGGTAGGCATTGCTCCGCTTGAAAGATATGAAGCAATGCCTGTCGGCTTCCACTTTTCCTGGCCAAAAATCAGGGCAGCCTGACCTGCCCCGCATATGCCAGCCCCTCTGTTAAATTTGCCATTATTACCGAATCGGAAAGCGTATAAAGTGTATCCCTGATATAAATGATCCTTTTTACCGCCTTTTCGGATGTGTAATAATGCGACCCTGCCTTCAGATAGTCATCTTCAGTCATATGTGTGACGCGGCCTTTCAGTACAAAGCCTGCGTCAGGATCAAGGCTGTAGACATACGCCCCCTGGAAGGTGAATTGGCCATATTGCGTCGCCTTATATAAATCATCTCCCTGTATCCCGATATCAGCAGGTTTCTCATAAAGGGTCACCGGAAACGCAATTATATTTTTCTCCTTTGAGAACAGCAGAGCCTTGTGATTTCTGAGGAGCTCTGAATCAGTCCCCCTGTCCCCAATAATTACGGAAAATTTCTGTACGGGGTTTGCAGGATCAGTCACATCAAAAAGCGCCATTTTGATCCCCTGATAAAAAGACATTGTACTTTCCGTGCCGCTGCCAAATGTTGAATTACTGACCTCAGCGGTATCCTTGCCGAAGCCGATGAGATGATTTTCATCGTATGGATGGAGATAATCACTGTATCCCGGGATTTTAAGCGCTCCCAATATTTTGGGCGCAGCCGGATTCCCCAGGTCTATGACAAACAGCGGGTCTGTGATCCTGAATGTAACCATATACGCCCTTGCTCCCATAAAACGGGCTGAATAGATTTTCTCGCCCGGTGCGATATCTTCGATTTTCCCGGCGATATTCATATTTCCATCTAAAACATAGATATTGTTTTTGGAAAGATTCTCCCCTGTCCCCCAAACATCGCCTTTTGTGGTCGCAATCCTGAAATATCCCAGATACTCGTCCATTGAAAACTGGTTGAGAACAGAACCCGGCACCTCGCCTTTATAAGCAGGTTCGGGACCGTTCGGCGTCAATGTGAATTTCAGGACAAGCGTATTAAGATCATATCGTATGACTCCCTCCGGGACCGGTGCCACATCAGTTGTACTCGAAATATTTGAAGCCGCTGCCCTTACCTCGCTGTATCTTCCCGCTGCTATATAAAGATTGCCGGCCGAGGAGTAGATGTTGTTGCCGGCGCCTAGATAAGCGCTGATTTTAGCCGCTTCTCCTGTATTATTAAGCGGTATCGTGCCGATAACGACATAGCTGGACATCTCAGTCCCCGGAAAATAATACATTTTGTCATACGGGAGCCTCACAGCATCATCCCCCGCAGCACTGTCCCTGAATATGGGGATCACAGGCTCAGGTGTCCCTTCTGAATAATTATAAGCATTTTTATTTGTAATGATGTAAAGTGCGTCGGCGATTTTTCTCGAAGACACATAATATCCGTCGACTGCGACTGTCCTGGTCAAAACCGGCTTTCTTATATCAATTGTACTATATATCCTCACACTCACCGCCTGCGAATAGGGAGCGATCATGTCAGCACCATAGTCATAATATGGTCTGACAAATGAGGATGAATCCGCGGGAACACTATCCCCGGATTTTTCAGGTATTGCCGCTGCCGATGCGCCAGCCACTGATACATCAGCCGTTCCGGCCGCCGTCGCCCGCTCTGCTTCTGTCCGGGGCTGCGCCAGCCTGTCTTGCCCTATTACAATAAACATGTT
>JAQUNY010000172.1 GCA_028717405.1 Eubacteriales bacterium | reverse complement strand
ATAAAGGGGGACAGCCAAATGGCAGCAGGTTCGCAAAAGTCAACAGCAACAGCAGCAACAGCACCAAAATCACAGAAATCACAGAAATCACAGAAAGCACAGAAAGCACAGAAGACAATGTATTCATCAGTAAAGATGACTTATCCGAAGGTCGGTATCCGTCCAACCATAGACGGCAGACGCAAGGGAGTCAGGGAGTCGCTCGAGGATCAGACCATGAAGCTGGCGAAGGCCGCCGCGGCGCTGATCACAGACAATCTGCGCAATCCCGACGGGTCGGCAGTCGAGTGTATCATCGCCGACACATGTATAGGCGGAGTAGCTGAAGCCTCAATGGCAGCTGAAAAATTCAGAAAAGAGGGTGTGGGTGTTTCGCTGACTGTTACCCCCTGCTGGTGTTACGGTTCAGAGACTATGGACATGGATCCGCATATGCCCAAAGCGGTATGGGGATTCAACGGGACTGAAAGACCAGGCGCGGTATATCTTGCTGCAGTACTTGCGGCGCACAGCCAGAAAGGGCTGCCGGCTTTCGGCATATATGGTATGGATGTTCAGGATGCCGGAGACCGGTATATTCCGGAAGATGTGAGGACGAAAATCCTGGGATTTGTGAAAGCGGCGCTGGCAGCGGCTGCAATGAGAGGAAGGTCGTATCTGTCAATAGGCTCGGTTTCCATGGGGATCGCCGGTTCTATAGTGAATGAGGACTTTTTCCAGGATTACCTTGGTATGCGCAATGAATATGTCGACATGAGCGAAATAATAAGGCGTATCGACGAAGGCATCTATGACGCTCAGGAGTTTAAAGCCGCCCAAAAATGGGTGAAGAAATACTGCCAGGAAGGCAATGACAACAATGCTGAGGCAATCAGACAGAGCAGGGAACAAAAGGACCAAAACTGGGAGTTTGTTATCAAAATGGCTTTGATCGCAAGGGATCTCATGAAAGGCAACCCTGCCCTGGCAGGTATGGGATACGAGGAGGAAGCGATGGGCCATAACGCCATTGCGGGAGGTTTCCAGGGACAACGCAGCTGGACGGACCATTTCCCCAACGGCGATTTTATGGAAGCAATTCTTAATTCATCTTTTGACTGGAACGGAAGGCGGGAGGCTATGACCGTGGCGACCGAAAATGACAGCCTTAATGGCACGGCCATGCTTTTCGGGCATCTTCTCAGCAATTCCGCACAGGTATTTGCGGATGTAAGGACGTATTGGAGCCCTGATGCCGTTAAAAGGGTCACGGATGTCAGGCTTACCGGTAAAGCTGCAAATGGTGTTATTCACCTTCTGAATTCAGGCGCGGCGGCACTTGATGGCACAGGCGAGCAGAGCAACGAAGCCGGAGAACCTGTAATGAAGCCGTTCTGGGATATAAGTGACGAAGAGGCGGCGAAATGTATCAGCGCAACCAGGTGGGTGCCGGCAAATGTTGAATATTTCCGCGGCGGCGGATTCTCATCGATGTTCAGGACACGCGGCGGAATGCCTGTTACAATGAGCAGGCTCAACCTGGTAAAAGGCCTTGGACCTGTTCTCCAGATAGCTGAAGGATACACGGTTGATTTACCTGCAAAGGTTCATGATATCCTCAATAAGAGGACTGATCCGGGATGGCCGACGACATGGTTTGTTCCAAACCTGACAGGGAAGGGCGCCTTTAAGGATGTGTACTCGGTTATGGCCAACTGGGGCGCCAACCATGGGGCGTTCAGCTATGGGCATATCGGCGCCGACATGCTGACACTGGCGTCTATATTGAGGATCCCCGTGTGTATGCATAATGTTGATGAAGAAAGAATATTCAGGCCGAGTGCATGGAGCTCTTTCGGCACATCGGACCTTGAGGGCGCCGATTTCAGGGCTTGCAAAAATTTTGGGCCGGTATATGGATGATATAAATTTACTCACCCTACGGCGACCTTGCCTTCGGGGTAAATTGTAGCTTCGTCTTTTCTGGAAGACTTCATCGCAACAGAAACGGCAAATGTGAGAGGACCGATTCTGCCCAGGTACATGACCGCCGACAGGATTATTTTGCCTGCCGGACTTAAACCGGGAGTTATCCCGGTTGACAGGCCGACGGTACCAAAGGCCGATACTGCCTCGAAAAGCGTCTGGATCAGTGTGTTCTTTTCTGTGAGCATAAGGATAACGGTTATTGCAATTACAAGTGAGATGCTCAGGGCGAATATGGCAAGTGCTCGGCTTACCACTGAGCTGTGGACTCTGTGCTTCATTATGACGGTTTCTTTTCTGCCGCGGATCTGGCACACAACTGCGTATAAAAGGATCCCGAAGGTCGTGACCTTGACGCCGCCTCCTGTAGAACCTGGAGCTGCGCCAATAAACATGAGCAGCATTGTCAGGAGAAGCGATATTTCGCGCAAACCTGCAGTACTTATCGTATTGAAGCCGGCAGTCCTTGATGTGACTGACTGAAAGAATGCGGCGGATATTTTTTCGAGTATGCCCATGCCGCCGAGGGTAGACGGATTGTTGTATTCAAAAAGCAGAAATAATACAAAGCCTGAAGATATGAGGATGGCTGTGATTATCAGTACCAGCCTGGTGTGAAGCATCAGGCTTCTGTTTTTCCTGTATGAAAATATGTCGTTCCACACGATGAAGCCAAGCCCTCCGGTTATTATTAAAGCCGGAATTACAAGAGAAAAGACGGGATCTCCGGCAAAACCCGCAAAGCCGTTATATTGGCCGAAGGATGCTCCCATTATGTCGAAGCCGGCATTGCAGAATGCAGAGACAGAATGAAAAATACTCATATAGATGCCGTTTGCGGCTCCGAAACGCGGAACAAAGCCAATCATGAGTAAAAGCGCTCCTGCAGCTTCTATGCCGAAAGTGGTCAGTATAATGGTGCGTAACAGCCTTGTTATGCCTTCGATGCCCATGCCTCCGACAGATTCGCGCGCCGTCAGCATTCCTCTGTAGCTGAGGCGGTGTCCTGAAGCGGCAAAGAAAAACGTGGCAAGGGTGGTTATGCCAAGGCCTCCGCACTGTATCAGGATAAGTATTATGAACTGGCCTGCAAGTGACCATTTTGTTGCGGTGTCGGCAATGACAAGACCTGTTACACAGGTTGCGGAGGTGGCCGTAAAGAGTGAATCAACAAATCCGGCACTTATGCCGTTTGCAGATGAGTATGGCATCGAGAGGAATAAAGCACCGACGGCGATCAGCATGGCGAAGCTTATTACGATGATGTTTGTGGGCGACAGGCTGAAGAATGAGTGTTTGGTTTTCATTGTATTGAGTGATATTTTCATTGTTCCTTTTCCACATCCTGAAGCCTGAATCCTCAGGCCTCTCTTTCACTAAATTATAGCACAAAGCAGCCCTGTGATATATAATACCTGTTAGACCTGATACCGGTCGGGCGATTAACAGCAGGCAAAAATGAGAAGCCAGGGCGGCAGGCAAAAATGGCAGCTAATAACGCAGCTGATAGCGCAGGCAATAATGCAGCAGATAGTGCAGCTAATAACGCAGCTGATAGCGCAGGCAATACGGCGTCATAAGGAGACATGAAAATTGAGTAAATTTGTTCTTTCGGCATTTGCCGATGAAATCGACGAGAACCTTGATGTCCAGATGGATGTTCTTCAAAAACACAATATCCGCTATATCGAAATGAGGGGAGTAAACGGCAGGCAGCTTGTGAAGCACACTCTTGTGGAAGCCGAAGAGATAAAGAGGAAGCTGGACGACAGAAAATTGCTGCTTTCCTCAATAGGGTCGCCAATCGGGAAAATCGGCATACGCGACGATTTCGAGGAGCATATAAAACTTTTCAGACACACATTACGGATAGCCGAAATAATGCAGGCCCCATACATAAGAGTGTTCAGCTTTTTTATCCCGAAGGGGGAGAAGCCGGGGGATTTCAGGACAGACGTGATAGACAGGATCAGGCGCCTCGTCGATATGGCAGCTTCATCAGGCGTGACTTTGCTTCATGAGAACGAAAAGGATATCTACGGCGATATCCCTGAGAGATGCATGGAGATTTTTGATGCCGCAGGATGCAGTAATTTCAAGGCTGTTTTTGATCCGGCAAACTTTGTGCAGTGTGGGGTGGAAACGTACCCGGAGGCATATGAGATTTTGAAGGACAGGATCGTATATATGCATATAAAAGACGCGCTTTTCGAGAGTGGAAGCGTTGTGCCGGCCGGGCATGGCGACGGTAAATTAAGGGAGATACTGGGCAGGCTTTGGGAAAGGGGATATGAAGGATTCCTTTCGCTTGAGCCGCATCTGGGCAATTTTATAGGTTTTGCGGAGCTTGAGCCGGATTCGCAGCAGGGTCTGGGCGACGAGGACAGCGGCCCGGGTAAATTTGCCATTGCACACAGGGAGCTGCTGAAGGTAATCAGAAGTATAGGTGCTTCAGTTGACGAGGAATGATGATATGTAAAGCCTTACAG
>JAQUNY010000171.1 GCA_028717405.1 Eubacteriales bacterium | reverse complement strand
AATAATTCTTGTATTCGTAAAAATTTACTATCTCTCATCTGGTATCTCCTTAGGGAACTATTTATATATTATTATATAACTATGTTCCCTATTGTTCAAGATAATATGGGGAACTTTTTATATCTTTTTATGTTATTTTGTTCCCTATGTTCTGTAAGAGACATATAGTCTTATGCTGTTCCATTTATTCTTGATACATTACTTCTGATACATACATGTACATGCACATACTTACATATATCGGTCTCCTGGCCGCTGGCTATGAAATCCCTGATATAAGTAGTATTATTATATGTGATATCAGCCATTGGGGAGGCCTGCCGGATCGTGTGCAGCATCAGTTTTTTGTCATTTATGGCCTGTCATCCGGTTTTCGGGCGCTGACTGCGGCAGTATCAGAGTACAATGCGAAGTATCAGAAAGCGATATAAAGTGGCAGGAAATAATGTAGATTGAAAGAACAGTGCAGTATCAAGAACAATAATGAATGGTAGAAAACGATGAACCATATAACACAATCAAATGAAGTGAATAAGCGGCCGCCTCTTTTTGAAGGCGCGTTGAAGCTGGCGGGCAGAGGCAAGTCTGTTGAAGACGTCTCAGGCGAAGGCCAGTCAGGCAGGAACTTTAAAAGGATATATTTTGTGGGCATAGGCGGATCCAGCATGAACGGTCTTGCACGTATCATGCACGATCTGGGCTGTTTTGTATCCGGCTCGGACAGAGAAAGATCCGATACGACCGATATGCTTCTGGATTACGGTATTCATGTCGATATAGGCCATCGCCCAGACAACATTCATTCACCTGACCTTGTAGTCTATACTGCAGCTGTTGCAAAAGATAATCCTGAAATTGTGGAAGCTCGAAGACTCGGCATTGAAACAATAGAGCGCTCATCATTGCTGGGTATGGTCGAGTCCATGCACAGAAAATCGATTGCCGTCGCCGGCACACACGGCAAAACAACCACAACAGCTATGATTGCCATGATACTTATTTCGGCAGGATTTGATCCGACAGTACATTTGGGAGGTAATCTCGACATTCTGAAAGGTGGTGTAAGGTCGGGATCAGGAGGCTATTTTGTCACCGAAGCCTGCGAATATGTAGACACCTTTCTCAAGCTTCATCCCGATATAGCCGTTATTTTGAACATAGAGCCTGACCACCTGGACTATTTTAAAGATATCGGCCAGATAAAAAATTCTTTTCGGCAATTCGTATCACAGGTCAAAAACGGCGGTACAGCGGTAATATGCGCTGACGACCTGCACGCTCCGGAGATAAGCCCGCATCTGAAATGCAGGGTATCCGCTTATGGGCTATCCGGGGTGCCCAGGCTGCCCGGGCTTTCTGCCACAGATCCAGGATTTGCCACAGGCACAAGCGCTGCCACAGGCACAAGCGCTGCCACAGGCACAAGCGCAGAAACCGCCCCCTGCACTGAAACCGATCCCTTGACAACTGCCCAGTTTGCATCACCAGGACACAGAACCGTCCCCTGTCTTACCGCCCCGAGACACAGAACCGTCCCCTGTCTCGCGCCCTGTCCTGTTGAGTGGAGCGCTGGCGGGATTTCTTTTGACGATATGGGGAGGGCATCGTTTGATCTGCTTTACAAGGGTGTAAAGGAGTGCCGGATAAAGCTGAATGTGCCAGGCCAGCATAACATCCTGAATGCAATCGCCGCCGCAGCCGCATGCCGCATCGCCGGTGCGCCGGGCTCTGCGGTGGCTGAAGGTCTCTCGCTTTTCAGGGGAGTTCACCGGCGGTTCGAGTATAAAGGATCGTATAACGGTGCTGATATTTTTATTGATTATGCGCACCATCCCACCGAGATAGCCGCCACACTGGCCGCCGCATCGAACATAGGCCGTGCAGCAGCATCGAAAACAGGTCAAACCGGGCGCAGGATCCTCTGCGTTTTCCAGCCTCACACCTACACCCGGACAAGGGAGCTGATGGACAGCTTCGCCATTTCGTTCGGCGGAGCTTCGGAGGTTGTCGTGGCAGGCATTTATTCCGCCCGCGAAATAGATGACGGCAGCGTCGATCCCGCCACCCTGGTTGATAAAATCAAAGGCAGCGGTGTCGATGCAGTATTTATAAATGATTTTAAGGAAATTGCATTACATATAAAGAATAAGGCAACAAAAGGCGACATCATCCTCATACTGGGCGCAGGAAATATCATTGAGGTCGCCGATTTGCTCGCTGATCACTGACGGGTTCCCGTCGGTCCATTATCGGCAATTCCTGCCTTGACAGCCGGAACCGGTATAGCATGATGGCGTAACGATGCCGGGACATACTGCAAATTTCCTGCTGTTGGTTACTGGGGCGGCGGGGCCACAAGCGCGATTTTTATTTCGCCCTCAGCTGCCGTATCGCCTTCGACTGTCGCTCTCACCTTTGCCTTGGCAAATCCGAGTTTAAAGTTTGTGATATCCGCCTCAAGCATAAGGATGTCGCCCGGCACTACCTGCCTTTTGAATTTAATAGATTCCACAGAAGCAAAAAGTCCAAGCTTGCCCCGGTTTTCGTCTTTAATAGCCACAGCTATTCCGGCGGTCTGGGCAAGGGCTTCGATGATCAGGACTCCAGGCATCACGGGGTTACCCGGGAAATGTCCCTGAAAGAACGGCTCGTTCGCCGATATGTTTTTCACTCCAAGCGCCCTTACTCCGGGCTCGATCTCCAGTATCCTGTCAACCATAAGAAAAGGATATCTGTGCGGTATGATTTTTTTTATTTCGTCTATCAATAACATAACTGGCCCCTCGTCTTCACTCTCAATATCATTTTTTATCTTGATCTCAACCCTCAACCCTGAACTCAATCCTCAGTCTTAAGTCCTCTTACCTTGAGTCTTCTTATCCTGAGCTTTCTTCCCCTGAGTCTTCTCAGTCTTGAGTCTTCCTATCTCCTGCTCCTGCCCTCGGTGGCGGAGCTTCTTTCAATGGCATCGATATCATCAAGGGCTTTGCCTGTCCCAAGTGCCACACAGGATATTGCATCCTCGGCAACCATGACATTGGTCCCGGTTTTCTCGCTGATAATCTTGTCCAGGCCATAAAGGAGGCTCCCTCCCCCGGTCATGACAATGCCCCTGTCACTTATGTCGGCAGCGATTTCAGGCGGCGTCCTCTCAAGAACCGAATGAACCGTCTCAACTATTGATGATACAGATTCCTCAAGTGCTTCATGCATTTCCGAAGAACTTACTGTAATCGTGCGTGGTAATCCTGATATGAGGTTTCTTCCCCGTATGTCGATTGTTATATCCTGGACGCGCGGATAGGCTGTTCCGATCTTTATTTTTAATTCTTCCGCTGTCTGCTCGCCTATCATGATGTTGTGTTTTTTGCGCATATACCTGACTATAGCCTCGTCAAAAACATCTCCGGCCACCTTTATTGACGAACTGACCACTATGCCGCCAAGCGAAATAACAGCTATGTCGGTCGTTCCTCCGCCCACGTCGATGACCATGCTCCCGCAGGCTCTCGAAATATCTATCCCCGCTCCTATGGCCGCAGCTATAGGCTCTTCAATAAGGTAGGTCTTGCGTGCGCCGGCCTGCATTGTGGCGTCGATAACAGCCCTTTCCTCAACTTCGGTAACTCCGCTTGGTACACAGACCATTATCCTCGGTTTGAAAAATCTGAAGCCCCTGTTGCCAAAGACCTTGTTGATAAAATATTTGAGCATCCTTTCAGTAACATCATAATCCGAAATGACCCCGTCCCGCAGAGGCCTGATGGCTACTATGTTGCCCGGCGTCCTGCCAAGCATCCTGCGGGCTTCTTCCCCCACTGCAAGAAGCTGGTTGGTATTTCTGTCGATGGCGATGACTGAAGGCTCAGTGAGTACAATACCCTTATTCTTAACATACACAAGGACTGATGCCGTCCCAAGGTCTATACCTATATCCTGTCCGAATACCACTTTAATGTTTCCTCCGAATTCTTCAAAAAATCTTCAAAACTCAACCTGGCAATTTTGTCTGGAAATTCTGCCCGGCAATATTTCAACTCCCTGTCAGCTGCCCTGTGCGGCGGGCTGAATTTTAATAGTATCAGATGCCCGGCTGTAAAGCCATACCATAAATGATAACATATCGCCGCATATTTTCAATCATTAGCTGAAAATCCATCCGGTCTTTGAGCCGTGATCCCCGCTTCATATAGAAGGGCATCAGCTATCCTCGCAGAAGCCCTGCCATCTCCATATGGATTAACAGCTTTTGCCATCCGGTCATGTTCTCCTCTGTCTTCCAGCAGACATGCGGCGATTTCAAATATCTTATCTCCATCTGCCCCGGCGAGCCTCACTGTGCCAGCCTTTACAGCCTCAGGCCTTTCGGTTTCATTCCTGGCCACAATGACCGGTACTCCGAGAGAAGGAGCCTCTTCCTGCAAACCGCCCGAATCTGTTATTACCATATATGACCGATAAAGCAGGTTGTGCAT
>JAQUNY010000170.1 GCA_028717405.1 Eubacteriales bacterium | reverse complement strand
TATTATTTCATTCGTACAGCATATCTTATATGTAATAATTAATATTATATCTTATACGTAATAATTAACAGTATATCTTATACGTAATAATTATAGGGAAACTGACTGTCTTAATCCATGGACAAAGCAGCATTATATCAGGACTATCCGGCTATTTTGATAAAATTTTAACCTTGTCGGCCCATTAATCTCATGTTAGTATGGTCATATGAAGACTGTTGACTTTTCCGAGCTGAATAACATTGATTACGCTGTATACCGTATTGTACCCGTTTACCAGCACTGGCACAACAACGATGTCTGGTCCTCGCCTCCCGGAGGGCGTCCGAACAGTGCTCTGATGTACTTCAGCAATTGCGCGACATCATACATTTTAAACGGTAAATCACACCTTGTGGCACATAAGGGGGACCTTGCATATCTCCCGTACAAGTCGGAATATTCGTGCAAATTTTTTGATTGCCTGAATAACAGTAAAAAAGAAAGCTCACTGATAATTAATTTTGAATTGTTTGACGACAGGAACGAGCCTTTTGTTCTGGACAATTCCATACGCGTTATCAAACCGGGACAGGGCACGTATTATTATGAAAGCTTTAAGCAGGCTGTTTTGCTTTTTTACGAGAGCGCCGCCTCATATAACCGCATCAGGGCCATGCTATACAATCTGCTTACCGATGTTGCATTAGAGGTCCGCCGTGAGAATTTGTACGGCAGGAGTATAACCCGTATATACAAAGGTATAGACTATATCGAACATAATTTCACATCAGATTTGAGCATCCCCGAGCTCGCGTCAATGTGCCATGTCAGCGAAACCTGCTTCAGGAGGCTTTTCAGGTTATATGCAGGAATGCCTCCAAAAGAATACATCAACCATCTCCGCATATCAAAAGCCCGTGTCCTCCTCGAAAGCGGTACGGTCACAGTGGCGGATACGGCTCTGGCGCTTGGCTTTGATGACGCTTCATATTTCAGCCGCCTTTATAAGAATAAAACCGGCTCAACCCCATCCTCGCGCATAACGGGGCCTAAATGATACATCAACTGATCCGTTAAACGCTCCATGTCAAATGATCCGTATTAAATGATCCGCTTTGCATAGTTCGTTTTTCATAAATATTTATATAAAACAGTCGGTATCACTTCACAAATTTTTTATACGCCGCCAACAATATCGAAATTATATATGTCTGTACTAAAATCATGATGACTTCCTGTATGAGCCTCGGCACAAGGAATACCGCAAATCCTATATTACTCAGTGAAGGTATGAAAATCCTCAGCACTTCGGTGTTTAAAGTGGTCACTATGATACCCGAAATGCCTGTACTGATAAGTATCTTCAGAAAGTCCTCTTTTATTGTAAAGCTTTTATGCAGTTTAGACACCAGAAGGTCAGCAAGCAGGAACAGAAGCCCTATTGCCGCGGCAGCCTCCATGCCAATTGATGTAAAAACCTTCTTGGATCCCAAAGTTTCAAGAAATACCGCCCATCCTGACTCCGGCAGGAAAGCCATGTATATGTGGTTAATCACCCCGGCCAGGCCTATCAGTATGAAAATCACGAGGCTGAATATATGAAGCCTCCGGATATCAATGTTTCTGAAAATCAGCCAGAAAAACCCTGTCAGCAAACCTCCAAGGACCGCTGTGATTGTAAGAAGAGGGATGTAAGCCCCTTCAGGTTTTATCAGATATCCGATCAGATCAAGAAGTCCCGACGAAATACCACCCAGAAAAGGTCCAAAGAGTATCGCCGTTATCTTTGTAAATATTCCCGATATGGTTATACGCATACCTGTGGCTCCGGCGAAATAAACCATATAGCTGAAATTACGGACCACTACCGCCAGAGCAAGCAGCAATCCTGCCTGTGCCAATATCCTGACACTCCGGTTGCCGCGAAGCTTCCTTGTGAATTTGTCATTCAATGCCATAAAAAATGTCCTCCATTCGTTTAACACGCCGGAGAACAGGTCTTGCACCACTTTCACTTTAATTAAGAAAACAGAAGGACATTCTGTATCGAATTTATGTGACAGCGGATGTAATACCATACCGCAAGCCTTAGAACGACCGGCTGTAAATCCCGGATCCATGTTAACACATGTTAACACTTGCCGCCGGTCGGATTGCTCTTCGTTCGGGGACTCTACTCCCATTCCCCGACACTTTACGCATGGTACCTGCTCTGCCAAACAAGTCATTATTTAATTTAAAGTCAATTATAGCACCACAATATTGATCAGTCTATAAATATTTTTCAGACAACTGCCGGGTCCGCCTATAGACCACATAGCTGAAGGGTATCCCTTTATAATATGAGGGGCCTTCCTCGGAAACTGCCTCCCAGTCGTCATCCTCATCAAGATTCGGGTAAAATGTGTCGGCAGTATAACCTTTGTCAATCTTCGTAACATAAGCCTCGTCACAGAAAGGCAGAAGCAGCCTGTATATGGATCCGCCGCCAATAACAAATACATTGTCTGAATCATATTTTTTAAGCATTTCCATCAATTCATCGAGGCTCCGGCAGAGCCTGACATCCTTGCCCTCCAGTATTTTTTCGCGGTTTGCCTCGTTGCAGAGGACAATGTTGACCCTGTCTTTAAGGGGCAGGCTGCCGGGTAGCGATTCAAAAGTATTAAGGCCCATTACCACGACTTTGCCTGTCGTAAGTTTTGTAAACCTCTTCATATCTTCAGGTATTCGCTGGAGCAGCTTTCCTTCAAAGCCGATTCCCCAGTTATTGTCCACTGCTACGATTTCCTTCATTCTTTATTACACCCCCATGCAAATTTTTCAAAATCAAAGCCCAAAATCCAGGACAAAGCCCAGGACAGGGGACGGTTCTATGTCCTACCAATAAGACAGGGTAAGACAGGGGACGGTTCTGTGTCCTGCTTGTCCTGCCTATAAGACAGGGGACGGTTCTGTGTCCTATATGGCAACTGGTATCTTTCTTATCTGCTCCCCCGTCTTATAATCTTCAAGCACAAAATCCTCCGTTTTAAAACTATAAAAGTCCTGCACATCGGGATTAATAATAAATTTTGGCGCAGGATACGGCTTTCTGGTTATAAGCTCCTCAACAAGAGGAATATGCCTGTCATAAATATGCGCGTCTGCGATTACATGGACCAATTCACCCGCTTCAAGCCCGCTGACACAGGCCATCATATGGACAAGGGCGGCATATTGGGCAACATTCCAGTTATTGGCCACGAGCACATCCTGCGAGCGCTGGTTTAGCAGTGCATTGAGCCTGCCGCCGGCAACATTGAAAGTTACGCTGTAGGCACACGGGTAAAGGTTCATTTCACTGAGGTCAGCATGATTGTACATGTTTACGATTATACGTCTGCTGTAAGGATTGTTTTTTAAATCAAACAGCACCCTGTCAACCTGGTCGAACTCACCCTCAACATATTTATGTTTTATCCCCAACTGGTACCCATATGCTTTTCCTATTGATCCTGTACTATCAGCCCAGCTGTCCCAAATATGGCTTTTCAGATCATTGATATTATTTGATTTTCTCTGCCAGATCCACATTAACTCATCAACGGCAAGCCTGAGGTTTGTCGGTCTGAGGGTAAGTATCGGGAACTCATCGGACAAGTCATATCTGTTGACGACCGCAAATTTTTTCACGGTATATGCAGGAGTTCCGTCCGGCCATCTTGCCCTTACCGCTTCGCCCTTCGTCGGGATCCCATTATCAAGGATGTCCCTGCACATGGATATAAAAATATTGTCAGCCTTGCTCATGAGCCATACAGCCTCCATTCGTCAACATTTCAACCGTAATGCCGGATCAATCCTTTTCATTATATCATCAATACACTTTATGTTGTTTATACCGTAAAATATGTTAGACTATAAATCAAAAGCTGACAGTAAAAGCGGCTCTGTAACGCCGCAGTGCGACGCACAGTCAGAAACTGTAAGGGCACAGCCGGTGGTGTCCGGCAGCCGGTATCGTTACAGGATGCACGGCCAAGCATACGACAGGATCTGCGGCAGGGTTTATGACAGGATCTGTAACAAAAAACAAAAGGCTGCTCCTGATATCTCTTGACGCTGTCACAAGCGGTGATCTTGATATCCTGGCCAGTTTGCCCAATTTTTCAGAAATACGGCGCCGCGGCACCCTGGTGAAGGATGTCGCATCGGTCTTTATTTCGAACACCTATCCGGCTCATGCATCTGTTATCACCGGCCTGCATCCCACTGGCCACGGCCTTGTCGAGAATGTTGTCAGCACACCCCCCCGTGGCGGCAGAAACGAGCCTCCATGGCGTTACAAAAGAAAATATATAAAGGCTGAAACATTATATGACAGAGCCACACACCATGGCATGAAAGTATGTTCAATACTGTATCCCTCGACCGGGAACGCAAACATACGCTATAATCTGCCTGAGATCCCCGGGAAAATGGGGATGCTCCGCCGTGCTGCTCTGATGCTGTTATGCGG
>JAQUNY010000169.1 GCA_028717405.1 Eubacteriales bacterium | reverse complement strand
CATTAACCAGCCCTGATTCCGGGTCGTCATATTTATGGTAAGCTGCGCGCTCCATACAGGCGTCCGGCATCTGTACCGCCATCGAAACGACGGTCTTTGCAGCCGGATATACATCCGTCGGCCTTGGGCCGCATTTGCGCGGGAGCTCAGCGTATCTTTCAACAGGCCCGAACCCTATGTGGGCCGCGCCTTCGCGCATTGCCAGCTCTTCGATTTCTCTGGTGAGTCTATTGTCCGCTGTCATTTTTGTTTCTCCTTATGTCTCCCCTGAATATTTTATCTGTTTTCCTTAACATTTTATATTCCGCCCGAATCCATTTTCAATAAACTATACCAACTATTTATGCACAATAATGACTCTCAATAATAATTTAAAAAGTTATTCTGCGCCGCGTAATCTATATCGTGCCTGGAACTCTTCCATATAAAGGATTTCCAATTAAGAAAGGATTTCCAATTTAATCTAAAGTTTAATCCGAATGTTTTTCATCTGTAATAAACTAAAAGCCCGACATCTCCGGTTCTGTTACCGAGGATGCCGGGCTTTCCATAACCTGGCCTCCAAATCTGATTTCAATTATGAGGCATTTGCTAATTCCTGACCTGCATATATGTTTGAACCAGGGTATTGATCTTATCCTGCATGACCTCCCTGCTGGTGTCAAGCGCCGACTGTACCGGCACATTTTGCATCATTATCTTATAGACAAGTGAGTTTGTGCCTGCAAGCATAATCGAGTCAAGATCACTGGTCAGATACGCATAAGGATCCATTTTTGCGCCTTCTGACTCAATAATGCTCTTCTGCAGCTCCAGTGTCTCATAATCAGCCTCGGAAAACACATATGTTGAATACGATGTCTTTATGTCAGGCTGCGCTACATAATCGGGATATCCGTCGTCATAAACCGCGCACATGCCGTATATGATCTGGGAGATTTTCTCCGGTTCCTGCACATGGTAAGGCATTGCTCCGGACCAGCCGCCAGCAGAAGTATTCAGAATGACATATTTATCTGTATCAGGGCCTTTCGGGTAGAGAACAAAACCGGCACCTTCGGGATATTCGGAAATTGCTTTTCTGGTATCAGCCATATTGCTGAACGCCATCGCCGCGAACCCAAGCCTGAAATCTTTGGTTGCATTGTAGATAGATCCGGTTTTATGAACATTCTGAAGATCATTCAGAAAATAGAGAGCCTTTAACGATTTGTGATCTGCAAGCCCCAGCCTGTAGCCCCCCTGCGTGGTGTCAATCATCCAGCTGTCATTGCTTGCAACCATTTTCTTTACTAAGGTGTTAATACTCTGCACAGTATCTCTGACAATACCCCACTGGTCTACTATTCCATCTCCGTCAAGATCTCTGGTAGCTTTGAGAGCTGCGTCAAGCATGGCAGTCCATGTCCACTGCCCGGCTCTTTGCAGCTCCATCGGGTCTGTCAGCCCTTCCCTGCCAAAAATATCCCTGTTATAGGCTATCATTTCTTCATAAGCTATCTTTCTCTGATGCAGTATTGAATAATATTTGCCATTCCACTCAAGATCCGCCTGCCCGGGATTGCTGTGCACCTTCGGATCGCTGAAATCTATGAAATCGTTGAGCGGCTGTACAAAATTGTGGAACTTCATTGTCCAGCTCCCTACAAACATCATTGCGTCCGCCCAGTATGTCCCTGCTATACAGTTTGTCATGAGATTATTCTGTATTCCCCCCCAGCCGCCTGCCTGCGGGACCAGCTCAATATCGCAGTTGTATAGCTGCTCTAAATAGTCCAGCCTTTTGGTAAGCGTTATGAATTCAGGATTAAGCTTGGCAAAATAATCATAGGTATAGCTGGTGGAAGCTGTTGCATATATTATCTTCCTGCCTTTAAGATCGAACACAGGCCTTTCCCTGACCTGCTCTGATGTTGCTACACCAGACTCCGGAGCTTCTTCGTCGGAATATTCGTCTTCATCATCTGCAGTTTCATCATTTTGAACCGGTTCTTCAGTAACGGCAGGCCTTTCAGTTTCAGCCTCAACAGTTGCAGACGCACTGGCAGATGTTGCTGCAGAAGCTTTTGCGCTTGTTTTAGCCGCCACAGCTGTAGTTTTTTGAGCAGCTGTAGTTACGGCTGCTTTTGCCGATGTCGCGGAAGGATCACCTTCATCCTTCTCACAGCCTGCGGTAAAAATCGTCAGGATCATAAGCAAGGCCATCGCAGCCGCCACAGCTTTTAATTTTCTACCGGTGTGTTTTTTGACTTTTTCCATTGCTGATCTCCTCTCGTTGTTTTATTTTTTTCATTTCATGTAGATTTTATTGGGTCACGATTCATGTAGATTTTATTGGGTCACGATTTTTTGATTAAGCTTTCATTTATATGAAAATTGTGCGTGGCACAAATTATTTTCTGTTTTTTCCCGCAATGTAACTGATGTTCCCATCGCATCTGATATTCTCAGCGTACCAGTTCCTGACTTTTTTAATGTTAATACAAGTTTTCAGGCGATACTATCAACTATATTGCTTATTTATAAAATATATTGACTATCACACAATTGATATTCTAAACCGGCATCAATAGTAAATCTTATGTTTTTAGTGCAGAATATTTCGTTTTTTTGACTTGTTACCTGAATAAAAGAATTGCCTGTTAATCTGTTGATCCTGCGTGCTGATAGCTGTCAATTGCCTGATCAGGGGCATTAACACGCGGTACGGATATTTGTAAAAATTCTTTTCTTTTTTCTGTTCTGTATTTTTTAGGAGTTGCTCCAAATGTTTTATGGAAAACACCAATAAAATGACTCAGGCTGTCGTAGCCAACCGCAAGCGAAATCTCGAGGATCGATTCGTCTGTATGAATCAGAAGGTTGGAGGCATATTCCATCCTCATCCTTGTGATATAACCAACCGGCGTCATTCCCGTTTCCCTTTTCATCAGCCTGCAAAGATTGCCATGGCTCATATTTGCTATTCTCAGAAGGGCAGGCATCCCTTCACAGATGTTTTCCCTGCTGACCATTTTTGCCAGGACATTCTTCAGAAAAATGTTTTCATTGCTATATTGCTCACGTTCACGGAGTTCATGCTTCAATATCGTATGCATGAGCCTGTCTGTAATGATCTTGAGATTAATGGTCTTGCTTTCCTCATCCAGCAAAGACATTTCATCAAAATTTTTCTTTATATCCTTAAGCCTTTCTGGAGAAAGCATTATAGAATCCCTTGGAACAGGCGAAAACAGAAATTGTTTCAATATGCTGCCGTAAATTTCTATGAATTTATTACTCTCTTCTTCGGTAAATCCAACAGATATTATCCTGATATTCCCCTGTTCAATTTGAGTAAGCATATGCTTCACCGAAGGCCTCAAAAGGAAAAAGCTGCCCTGTGCAAGAACCTCGGTCTTTCCTCCTGCCGTGTGGCTGAACCTTCCTTCAAGAATCACCATATACTCATAGAAATCGTGGCTGTGCATCATGTTGCCCAGCCTGTTGTGTATCCGGTAGAAATACCCGCTTTCCAGCATGTCGTTAAAGCTGGTTTTTTTCAGAATACGCTCTGTTCCTTCATCGCCAGCCATGTAATTATCCTCCCCGGCATGCCGCGCACCCGCCTGGTCTTTCCTTATATTATTATTCCATTTTTTCAGGGCAATATCCGCCGCACTTCTTCCATGTATCCGGTCAGCCAGGCCTTATATTGCCCGAATACCTTCCTCAGTTCATCTTCACTCTTCTCAATGATTGACGGTATTCCTGTAATATAATGATTTATTCCATTTATGACAGCTGCATCCTGTACAGTACTGATTACAGCTTTCGCGGAGTCTGCCTCCCCGGTGCTGCTTTTCAACACGGCAGTATCACCGCTGCTTCTTCCCGCCATACCTTTCCCGAATGCCTTCCATTTTATTACGTAAAATGCCGGCTCGGCAAAATTAGGGCCTGCCGGGCCTCCGCCCAGCGATACCCTCCCAAGGCAGGTGTTGCAATCAGGTGCGGCACATCCTTCGCCTTTCAGGACGATCCTGCCGCTTTGAGCCTCGGATATCTCGTATTCAAGCTGCCAGGCTTCCCTTGTGTCGTTGCTTACTATTATATCATTAAAAGTTTTAACTGCGCTCCCTTCCGCCTCCGCCAGAGGCACGCCGTCTTTTCCGGGTATCCCTGCCAGCACGCCGTTCGCATCGACAGCCTCTTTGACAATGATACACACATGCTGCTGCGACACCTTTATATAATGGTAGGCAAGTTTTTTGTCGAAATAATAGTCAACTACCGCATCGGAAAACTGCGGCCACCCATCCATCAGGTTCCACCAGATTATCCCGGTTGTCCTCCACTTCCTCGCGCGGAAATATTCGATGTGGAACTTAAACGCCTCCGCCTGCGATATCTGGCTGGCCATTACATAATCATCAAGGTTGTCCGGTACAAATCCGAAAAGCTCCCTTACCTGCTTAGCCATGAGTTCAATCCTGTAATGATGCGGATCACCC
>JAQUNY010000168.1 GCA_028717405.1 Eubacteriales bacterium | reverse complement strand
AGCTGGGTATTTCCAACAGGCCGCTGTAGTTCGCGCTTGCCATGCAGGCTAAACCGATTAAGCCTTTTTATGAGGAATATATTGAACAGAACATTGTCCATATCGATTGCTTTTCAAAGATATACATAGATTATTCTGATTTCCTGCTGGGGCCGGTTAGCGACAAAGACCATCAGATCGTTATGGACCGGCTTAAAGAAAAGGGCGTTAATATTCTGACGCTGCATGAAAAATGGATCGACATTGAGGGATATTGGAAGGCTTCACCCCTGCGCGCGGAGCAAACGCTTAAAATCGTCGAGGAAGCCCACAAGCGAGGGATCAAAGTCATGGCATATTTCTGCAGTTCTATCTCAACCCTGCGCCCGGAAAGCGAGGATTATATTGAGAGAAACGCACATATAGACGGCAATGGAAATTACGTGATTTCGCATTACCGGCAGCCGCCGCAGAGAACGATCAGAGTGTGCGGGAACGGCAGGGAAGTCTACCGCGACCTGACTGACGGCATGCAGGAAGCTGCAGATAGGTTTGGCTTTGACGGGGTTTACATGGATTCGGCGGACATCCCGTGGGAATGTACAAATGCAAAGCACGGATGCGGCTATGAAGACCAGTTTGGCCTCAGACGCCCGACATACCCAATATCAGCGCTAAGGGAAGAATTTATGGAGATTTATGAAAGGTTCAGCGCACAGGGGAAGATAGTGCATCTGCATTCGTACAGCGCATTTATCCCCGCCGTTCACGCATTCTGCGACATGTACTGGAACGGTGAGCAGCTTCATTTCAGCAAAATGTATGGCGAGCTGACAAATACACCGCTGGAGTTCATAAAGACAGAGTGCCTCGGACGAAATATTGGAGTGCCTTGCCAGTTCCTGGCATATGAGATGGGCGACAAGTGGAACTTTGAAATGGCGCTGTCACTTACGGCAGTGCATGGTATTTATCCGCGCCCCAATGACGTTAACCATCCACTGGATGTGATGTCTCAGGTGTGGAGGGTGCTCCATGAATTTGACGTTGCGCACAGTGAATGGCTCCCGTATTGGGAGGGTGGAGGCCTGCCTGTAACTGCCGGCGACAGCAATGTTCTGATCAGCGCGTATATAAAGGGAAACGATATCCTGGCTGTGATCGCCAACCCGAATGATAAGGCGGCTGAGAACATCCGGCTGTCTGCTGAAGGCGCTGTTTCTGTGTCAGACGCGCTTACAGGTGAGCAAATATCTTCTGATGAGATGTTTACATTGTCTCTGCCGCGCTTTTCCATGAAGATGATATTGATCAAAAAAAGCTGAAGCAGCACTGGTATTGAGACAATGATAAATAAAACAAGTGGTATATAAAACAAGTGGTATATAAAACAAGTGGTATATAAAACAAGTGGTATATAAAACAAGTGGTATATAAAACGGGTGGTATATAAAACAAACAATGATAATGTAAAATTGTAATATGGAGTTATCAGACAAAGAATAATGCACCCCGGGGCACCCCGGGATTATTACCAGTGGCAGGAGGAAGCAAAAAAATGGCTGATATTTCAGGTGTGAATGATGCGGGCAGGGGGAAAAAGATGATATGGGCATACCTGATACATGTCGGATATAACATGTGGTCTGAGCCCCTTGTACAGGAAGGATACTATGATGGCGCGCCTGAGATCGGGAGCTGCCGACGGACAAACGCAGGCAAGTACAGTTATGCAGAGGGCCATCTGAGATTTGACAGGGCGCTGTGGAGGAAGCTGGCGGAAGAGGCTGCACAAAAAGGTGTAAACATGTTTGTTATGGACCTTGGTGAAGCAGTCAGCTATGAGAGCCATCCTGAGCTGGCGTGTGAGGGCGCGCTGAGCAAGGAAGAGATCCGTGAAGAGATATCTTTTCTGAAAGGACTGGGTATCGAGCCGATCCCAAAGCTAAACTTTTCAGCTTGTCATGACATGTGGCTGGGACCCTATTCAAAGATGCTGTGTACCCCTGAATATTATAAAGTGTGTGCGGATCTGATAAGCGAAGTGTGCGAGCTTTTTTCCTCCCCGCGCCTGTTTCACCTTGGCATGGACGAGGAAAAGGCGTCGGTGCAGAGCAACCTGAATTTGATTATTGAGAGGCAGGGAGATTTATGGTGGCATGATTTCAGCTTTCTTGTCAGAAATGTTGAAAAGGGCGGTTCGCAGGTCTGGATATGGTCTGACTATATGTGGTTTTACGAGGAGCTTTTCTTTGAGAGGATGCCGAAGGAAGTGCTTCAGAGCAATTGGTACTACAGAAAATTCAAGGTTGAAGAAATGCCCTCTCCGGCATATGAGAAATATCTTAAGGCATTTACAAAGCTTGCGGATAAGTGCTACGACCAGGTGCCGACCGGCAGCAACTGGGCTGAACCCGTCAATTTTTCGGGGCTGGCGGCTTATATTCACGAAAACGTCGATAACAGCCGAATTAAAGGATTTATGCAGACTGTGTGGGCTCCGACGCTTCCGGATTTGGAAGATAAGCACCGGCAGGCATTGAGCGAATTCCCGGGAGCAATCAGGGCATGGAATGGATGAAAAATAAATAAAATCAGGAAATATACAGGTATAGCTGCAGGGAGCACGCTTAAGTTTTACCGCTGAGCCAAAAAATACAGATGCATCTTATTACAGAATTGACTGTGGAACAATGGTATAATTTATACGGGGGATCTTGTTGAATAAAAACGTTTTGTATCTGCTTATAGAGCCTGTGGTTTTAGGAACATACTGGTATAGTATGATAATGAAAGGTATATATGAGCAGGCGAGTAAAAGATTAATCGGCATTAAACTTATTGAAGGATCATTATTGAAAAAAGAGAATTTTCAGTATGTTGATACTGATGGGCCTGTTATTGTAGTTGCCGCCACGATCAACTGGTTCAATGAGATATATCGTATTTTACAGGAGTCACAAATCAGAAGTATTTTGATTTGCACCGGAGAACAGAGACTCAGACGATACACAAGCATAATATCGTTATCTCATGAAGAATCCACAATTGATATTGTTAATTATATGTCTAAGGCCGGGCGGCGAAAAACCGCTTATTTTGCATGCAATCCCAAGTCATTAGTCGATAAGCTCAAATTGTCAGGATATATTAAAGCCTTAAATATGCTGGACCAAAAATATGACGAAGGAGATGTGTATTATAACAAGGGATGCATTGAGGAGTGCCTGAATCTGTTTTTTAAAAAAATCAACTCTTATGACGGAGCAATTTGTGCCAATGATGTGTCAGCTATAGCATTAATGAGGCACGCAACGAAAAATGGAATCAAAATACCTGAAGATCTATATGTGGCAGGTTTTGGAGATACAATTATTGGCAGGATTATAAATCCTTCGCTGACATCAGTAACACTTAACTATTTTGATGTTGGGATTCAGGCAGTAGAAAATCACATTTATATAAAGAAAAACCCAAATATACTATCACAATTCACAACAATAAAAAGTACAATTATTACGAGAGCCTCAACGGAATTTAGATGTGAATTTAAAGAGGCCGAAAATATTTTGTTGTCTGTGATGAGCGATCATTGCATCGAAATGCTGCAGTCAAATGAGAACAGCTTTTATTCTGATATATATGTCGCCGATATATTGAAACTCGAAAACATGTTTCAAAATATGGACAGTATAGATGACGGAATATTATCGGGAATCAGCCAAGGGCATACATATGACACGCTGACTGAGGAACTGAACATTTCCGAAAGCACTGTAAAATACCGCATAAAGAAACTTTTGAATTACTCAAATATGAGCTCGCGAAGGGAGTTGGTAACAATAATTGATTCATTATTGGGACTTGATGCGGTGAAATCATATTTAAACTTAAATATCAATAAAGACCGCAACTATAAACAATCTGACAATTCCTAAAACCTAATCATATCATAATTATGTTAGTATTGTCACGTTCATATTTTTGAGATATATCGTCAATTTTTTGAGCTACAAAAACTGTTAAAAATTTTATAACATGTATGGTAAGCAATGCGAAATTATTACAATGTAAAAATAAGATAATATGTAGGGCGAAATGGCAGCCTATTCCATTTAAACATAACAAAAGCTATAAAAATTGAAAGGAGGCTGCAAATAAAAGGAATGAGTTGCAAATAGCATGTAACCAGACAGAGGAATGGGAACTTATGGTAATGATAGTAAAGTATTTAATGTAAAAAATAAAAAGGAGGAATGAAATCAATGAAAAATCAATTTTCAAGAAAAGCAACAGTCTTTATTATCGCCGCTTGCATGCTTGCAGCATTGTTCGCAGGATGCCAGAAAGAAGATGAGGAAGGCACAGCAACAACCACCGCGCCGACAAAAACCGCAACAGCAAAGGCCACTGCGTCGGCCGCTAAAACGACAGTTAAGGCTGCCACGACAAGTACCGCGGCAGAGACTGCGTCATCGGGATCTGCAGCTGCTTCTGCCGGCACAGCCTCTGTCGCGGCAACCGCAGATGAAA
>JAQUNY010000167.1 GCA_028717405.1 Eubacteriales bacterium | reverse complement strand
GAGGGGCTGGTCCATTGAAGAGATAACAGCCGTAGCCTTTATGCCTGACAAACCGGCTATTTTGAGCATTTCTTCTGCAAGCCTGCGTGCATCTGCCTGTGTTTTCATAAACGCTCCAGATCCCGCCTTGACGTCAAGGACAAGACAATCAGCCCCGGAAGCGATTTTTTTGCTCATTATGGATGCCGCAATCAGAGGGATGCTGTCAACTGTTGCCGTTACATCCCTTAAAGCATATATTTTACTGTCTCCGGGCGTCAATGAACTGGTCTGAGATGTAATGGCAAGTCCATTCTTTTCAAGGATACCGCAAAACTCCTTTTGCGTCAGCGCTGTACGGAAGCCCGGTATTGACTCAAGCTTGTCTATGGTCCCGCCTGTATGTCCCAGGCCTCTCCCCGACATTTTTGCCACTTTGGCACCTGAAAGAGCCGCAAGCGGCAGAGCAATCAGTGTAACCTTGTCACCAACTCCTCCGGTTGAATGCTTGTCTACCTTTCTCCCGCTGATCCCCGAAAGATCAATGCGTTCACCTGTGTTTACCAGGGCATGAGTATAGTCGCCGGTCTCCCTGCCGCTCATCCCGGAAAACCAGACAGCCATGAGAAACGCTGCCATCTGATAATCCGGTATTAAATCCTGAGTATATCCGTTTACGATATATTCAATTTCTGCACATGACAACTCCTGCTTTTTCTTCTTTTTATTTATTATGTCTGTAACATTCATTAAAATCCCGTCCGATCCAGAAAGCTGTTTGCTCCATATGTCCTGGCAATCCCAAGGTATTCCGCGGCAGATGCTGCAATATCAGCAAAGGTTTTTCTCGTTCCCAGTGCCTCACCCGGCTTTACGCTTCGGCCATAAACAAGCAGCGGCACATATTCTCTTGAATGGTCAGTGCTTTTTGTAGTGGGATCGCATCCGTGGTCGGCGGTCAGCACGAGTATGTCGTCCTGAGACAAAGCATCCAGAACATCGGGTATTTCACGGTCAAACTGCATCAGAGCTTCAGCATATCCTTTAATGTTATTGCGATGGCCGTAAAGCATGTCGAAATCAACTAAATTGGTAAATACAAGTCCTGAAAAACTCTCCTCCAGCCAATCCACAGTAGCTTTCACTCCCTCTGTGTTGGTATGTGTCTTGATACTGTGTGTTATGCCCCTCCCGTTAAATATGTCGGATATTTTACCAACCGCTCTTACATCCATCCCTTTGCCGCTGACTGCGTCAAGAAGTGTTTCAGCCACAGGGTCCAGCGAATAATCCCTTCTGTCCGCAGTGCGTTCAAATCTGCCCGTTGTTCCGTTGAAAGGTCTCGCAATAACTCTTCCCACAGCATGTTCACCCATAAGTATTTTTCTTGCTGTGGCACACATTTCATAAAGCTCATCTAAAGGGATAACATCAACATGTGCCGCTATCTGAAATACGCTGTCTGCCGAAGTGTACACAATCGGTTTTCCTGTCCTGACATGCTCGGCTCCAAGCCTGTCTATTATCTCAGTACCGGAAGCAACTTCATTTCCAAGGGTCTTCCTGCCCGTTTCGGCTTCAAATGTTTTTAAAATATCTGCCGGAAATCCTGACGGGTATACCGGGAAAGGTTTTTCAAGCCTGATACCGGCTATTTCCCAGTGACCGGTCGTTGTATCTTTTCCGGGTGATGCTTCCGCCATTTTGCCATACGAAGCCAAAGGGGATTTAACGGCCGGCACACCTTTTATGGCGGCGATATTTCCAAGCCCGAGCTTTCCAAGATTCGGCAAACTGAAACCCGGATATTTTTGGGCGATATTCGGTATCGTACTGCTTCCTTTGTCGCCGTAATCTGCGGCATCAGGCATTTCGCCGACACCGGCGCTATCCATTACTATTATAATAAACCGTCTCAAAATCAGCCCTCCTTCGCAATATCCTCTTCAAGCCCATGCTCCTTGATTTCCAGCCTAGCAAGGCTGTCGCACCTGTTGTTTTTATCATTGTCCGAATGGCCTTTTACTTTGACCCATCTTACCTTGTGGATACCTGAGAGCCTGTCGAGCTCCTTCCACAGGTCAGAATTTTTTATACTGTTTTTTGCGGCTGTTTTCCAGCCGTTTTTTTTCCAATTTTCAAGCCAGTGTTCCTCAAATGCTTTTACAAGGTATGTGCTGTCGGTGAAGATGTCGGCCCTGCAGGGTTCTTTCAGCGTTTCAAGCGCTTTTATTGCAGCCGTCAGCTCCATTCTGTTATTTGTTGTGTCGTCCTCATACCCGGAAATTTCTTTTTCATGTCCCTTATAGCTCAGTACTGCCGCCCAGCCACCTTTCCCGGGATTCCCCGAGCAGGCGCCGTCAGTATAAATGTCGACCTTTTTCATTTTAGATTTACGCTTTCATTTTTGCTGACATGATCGCAGGCAAGCTTTTCAGCTTTGTCAGTACACCTTTCCATAGCCTCCATCATTGCGCTTCTGAAGCCGTTCTTTTCAAGAGATTTAACGGCTTCGATAGTAGTCCCGCCGGGGGAGCAGATACGGTCTTTAAGCTCAGCCGGATGTAATCCTGTTTCGATTACCATTTTCGCTGAACCCAGAACTGCCTGAGCTGCCATTTTATAAGCCTTATTCCGCTGTATGCCTGAGTGTACCGCTGCATCTCCCATTGCTTCGATAAGCATAAACACATAAGCAGGACTGCTGGCTGTCAGTGCAATGGCTTTGTTGACAAACTTTTCCGGCAGTACCTCTACTATCCCGCATGCCTCAAATATCCTTCTCACATTTTCAAGCTCTGCGCTGTCAATATTAGAGCCGGGAGACAGGATAGTCATGCCTGCGCCGACCATAGCCGGCATGTTTGGCATAGCCCTTATGATTTTTGCATCAGCACCGAGTATATTGTTATACGATACAATATTCAAGCCTGCGACAATGGAAACTAATACTTTGGATGTATCTTCGGCAAAGGCAGTCCTGATATCCATCAGAACTTCATCTGTATTATCAGGCTTTACGCAAATTATCACAATGTCTGACATTTCTGCAAGAGAAGCTGAACTACTGGCGCAACCAGTGCCGGTTTTCACTGAGATCGCTTTGCACCTCGCACTGTCTTTGTCAAACAGCAGAATATTGCTGTTATCTACTGATCCTGAAGATACAAGGCTTCCCAGCAGAGCAGATCCCATATTACCTGTGCCGATAAACCCGATCTTGATATTGATGTCCATATAATCATCCTTCCGCAAGGTTATTTTAAACCGTTCCTGCAATGCGGCTGCTCAATTCCTTACTGCAATCGTTTTTTAAATTTTATCATAAAATCTCCGGGTTGAATACACGACTGACACCAGACTGCAGTCTGATAAAGGCTGACGCCGGACTCTTCTGACACCGGTAAAAAACCTTTTTAAAGCACAGCCGATAATTTGTCTGTTTAATCTTTTTCAAGCCTGCTGAAAAGGTATGACGCTGCAGCTCCGGTGATGAAGAGCAATATTCCGACTGCTCCGGCAGATCCCTTCGGAGGGGCCGAAAGTACTTCAGGGATTGATCCGATAAGGAAGCCTGTTACTGCGAAATATGTGATCCCATAAAATCTCTTCAGTAAAAAATCCATTATCCGTGAGAAAAAGAGTACTCCAATGGCAAGACCTGCCCCCATAGGAATAAGCACAGGGATATTGATTGTTGAAACAGCGTCAAGCAACATGGAGTAAACTCCAAGAATGATCATCAGGACCGATCCGCTTATTCCGGGAATTACAAGAGAGCCAGCTACAATAAATCCTATCAGCATGAGCTTCATTATATTGGCAAAGCTGAGGATTATTTGTGATGACTCAGCAGCGCCGGAAAAAGAAGATTCGACAAAAACAAATGAAAATGCGGCCGCACATGCCATAACCAGCGGGATCAACAGCCATAGAGAAAATCCTTTTTTGCAGGCTCTTTTGAATAATGCCGGCATTGTGCCGACTATGAGCCCTGCAAAGGCATATGATGTCTGAATTTTATAGTTCGCGAAAAGATGTTTCAGAATAATGCTGAACAATAATACGCCTATTGCAACACCGATACCAATTGGAAGGAAAAAGATAATGTTTTTTTTCAGATTGCGAAAAAAATCCTTGAATATGCCGCTGATGGTGGCTATTATCTTCTCATACAGTCCCAGGATCATGGCGATGGCACCGCCGCTTACGCCGGGCGCAACTGCGCCGATCCCCATAAGGACACCTTTTAGCATGTTTTTGATAAAAGACATAACCGTCCTCAATTGTGTAATGTTATTTCTGTCTCAAGATAAAAAATGAAAGGCAAGCTGTGGTCGGAGTGACCTGACTCGAACAGGCGACCTCTTGCACCCCAAGCAAGCACTCTAGCCAAACTGAGCTACACCCCGGTCTCTTGCCTTTCAAAATATCTTATTGGCAGGGGAGGCGGGACTCGAACCCACAGCCGACGGTTTTGGAGACCGCTACTCTACCAATTGCGCTACTCCCCTGTATTGCTTGTTTTTTAACTTTCCTTAG
>JAQUNY010000166.1 GCA_028717405.1 Eubacteriales bacterium | reverse complement strand
CTAAAAGTTTTGGAAGCTGGAATATCATAGATGTTTTCAATACTGCGGCGGAAAACAGAGAAGCCAGGATTGATATTTCAGCAGATCTGCACCTAGACGTTGAAAATGGCGAAAGGTATCTGCTGTATGATTTTTGGGCAAGTGAGGTTATTTGCACAACGTCGGAAGAATTCAGCCTTTCATTGCCGCCGTTCGGTTCCAAAGTGGTATCGGTACACAGACTGACGGATATCCCACAGATCATATCTACATCGCGTCACATTACACAGGGAGCATATGATCTGCACGAAGCTGAATGGGATGGCAGCGAAAATGTTTTATCCGGAAGCTCTGATATGGCAGGCGGCGACATGTACAAGATAGTTATATATGTCCCGGAAGGATTCCGCTATGGTGAAGCGGCTGCATGGGCGGAGAGCAATAATACGGCCTGTGCCTGCAGTGCCGGCAGCAGCGCGGGTAACAACATTACCAGAAGTGTCGCCAGCACCGCCGTCGGCAACAGTGCGGGCAGCAGCGTCGGCAAAGGCTCCGGCAATATTTGCAATGTGGAATTCATGCCTGCGGAGACAGGCAGATTCAATTGGTATGTGAGATTTTTACCAATACCTGATACATTTCATAAAACATCATAAAGCCATAAAACATTCATACAAGTATTTCTTCTCAAATATTTCTTCTCATGCTTGATATGGCATATCGGGAGTGGTACAATAACAAAAGCTTTACATATTGGCGGCCGGACATGCTTATAAGCAGGCCGGTCATACCGGTATGCGGGTCGGTTATGCCGGCCATACATTAATTATCGTTAAGAATTTTATTAAAAGCAGATTTTGTTTACTGCTTTACGGAGGTGGATTGGTTTTGCATAAAGTTGGAGTTATCGGATATGGTTATATGGCAGGCTGGCATCACAGCAACTCAAACAGGATCGAAGGACTTCAGTTTACGTCGGCTTACGACATCGACCCGGAAAGGCTGAAGGCTGCCGAGGCAAAGGGATTGAAGGCATATGCCTCGAGAGAAGAGTTCCTTGCAAAAGGCGATTTTGACATTGTCCTGGTCGCCACGCCAAACAATGTCCATATGGAACCGGCTATTGCCGCAATGAACGCCGGGAAGCATGTTGTATCTGAAAAACCTGTGGCGATGAGTTCAGCTGAGCTTGAGGCTATGACAGAAGCCTCTGTCAAAAACGGAGTGCTTTTTACAGTGCACCAGAACCGCCGCTGGGATAAAGATTTCCTTATAGTACGCAAAACAATCAAAGATGGTCTGATAGGCAAACCTTACACAATTGAATCAAGGGTGCACGGCTCCCGCGGAGCGATGTTTGGCTGGCGCGCAGACAAAGAAGCCGGTGGCGGGATGATGCTTGACTGGGGTGTTCACCTTATTGACCAGATCATGTTCATGATACCTGAAAAGGTAAAAGATGTATATTGCCGCATGTTTAAAGTCAAGACACCCGATGTCGACGACTATTTTAAAATGGTGATTACTTTTGAAAGCGGACTGTGCGCACAGATTGAAGTCGGTACATATTGCCTGAAACCATTGCCGAGATGGTATGCAAACGGCGACAGCGGGTCGGTGTACATCGAAAGCTGGGACTGCCAGGGCAAGATCCTGCAGGCAAAAGTCAAGGATGAGAAATGGTCGCATGACGTTGTGGCTAAGACTGCTGCAGGGCCGACCAGGACAATGGCTCCGAGGACCAAAGAAGAGATAAAGGAAGTCCCGCTCCCCGAAATTGAAACTGATTGGGCTGACTACTATACAAATATTCTTGCCGTATTGGATGGCAGGGCGCCGGAATTGCTGGTCAAGCCTGCTGAAGCGATGAGGGTGATGAAGGTAATGGAAGCCTGCTTTAAATCTTCCGAGACCGGCGGGACAATAACCCTGGGTATATGAACCTTTCTTATGATGTAACCGGTTCAGCTATTGCCATAATATAACCGGAATGATCACAGAAGCCTGATTGCGGCAGAAAGCAAATTGAGTCTTTGCTGAAAAAGCCGGGTCAGGCTTTTATTTTTCTCTGGCCTTGCGAAGCATTTCGGCGAGATCGTTTGAAGGTATGGCAAAATTAAGGTTTTCGCCGCTGGCGATTTTTGATGACGTTATGCCGATAACCTCGCCGGACATGTTAAAGAGCGCTCCGCCGCTGCTCCCTGATGAAAGCGCTGCTGTAGTCTGTATAAAGCTGTATCCGTCAAAATTACGCAATCCGCTTATAATACCGTCTGAAACGGTGTTTTGCAACCCGTATGGGCTCCCTATGGCAATGACGTCGTCTCCTATGTCGGATTTTGACGAGTCGCCGATAATTACAGGTTTCACATTTTCTGCTCCGGACGATTGTATAAGGGCAAGGTCTCGTCCTGCATCATAAGATATGATCCCGGATATTTTGTATGTTGTTGTTTCGTCTGCCCCGACTGCCTCGGCAGAATATGCCTTCTGAATTACATGGTAATTCGTTGCTATTATGCCGTCTGAAGATATCACAAAACCGCTCCCGGTCGAGATAAGCCTGCTGTACCTGTCGTAGCATTTGATAAGGACCATTGAATCCTGCCAGCGGATAATCTCTTTTTTGGTGAGCTCGCCCGGTGTTCCGCCTTCATTGCTGATCAGCGTGAACAGGCCGTCTTTTAATCCTCCGGGAGAATAGTCATCTCTCCATATACCAATAAAAGAACTCCCGTCGGCGAGGACCATGACGCCCTGGCCTGTCTTGTGGCCGTCCTCCCATTCGCCGGTATACTTATCTCCTTCAGCATATGTAAATGTGCCATAGCCGGTTATTTTACCTTCGTACCAGTCTCCGGTGTACCTGTCCCCATTACTCCATATATAAGTGCCCTGACCGTGCATGAGCCCATTATGCCAGTAGCCGGTATATGAATCTCCATCGGGCCAGTAGTATGAGGCGAAGCCTTCGCCGCTGCCGGAAGGTAAAGAGGCTTCGTTGTTGTAATCGTCGGTATAGGGAAGATCTCCAATAACAACGGACGCGCCTGATACCGGAACAGGAGGAAGCTGTGGAACTGCAGGTAAATAAAGACCGGACGTTAATGAGGGATCGGCATTTCCTGAAGCTAAAAAGGATGGCACCGGATTTTCATAAGGCGTCATATCTTCATCATAAGTATCGGCATTTGTGCCGGATAATAAAGATATTTGAGGTTCTGCAGTATCGTTATTGAACAGGTCCCATATGCCGCCTGTGCCGCTCGTGGCGCCTGATGTTACTGTAGATACTGATGAACCGGCAGCAGATATAAGCATAACGGACACCATTGCAGTTACCAGTAATTTTTTTATTAAAGTTTTCATAATGCCACCCCCTGACAACTAATCATAAACATCATATAATCATAGACATCATATAAGTAAAATTTGAAAAAAATATGTCTTTATTGTTTCAACAGATTGACAATTGCCGGTTTAAGTCCTGCCCCGTTAAGCGCCGAGTATTTCAAGCAGCTCCCAAACGCCATGGAATATAAAATTGGGCTTAACTTTACTCTTTAAAACATCTGATTCATTTGACTCACCGCTCAATACGAGGGCTGTGTCGACTCCGGCGGTTGACCCGCCTGCGATGTCGGTATAAAGCCGGTCGCCTATAAGAAGGGTTTCACAAGCCGTGTGACCGGACTTTTCCATAGCCATGTTGATCATATCCGGCTTTGGTTTGCCAATAAAGACCGGACGCCGCCCGGTTGCGTTGAACAGCATCTCGCTGATTGAGCCGCAGTCCGGCACAAAACCAAAGCTGACAGGGCAGACCAGGTCAGGATTCGCCGCAATATAGTCAACATTTCTTCCGAGCAGGAAGCAGGCGTCCTCGAGTTTTTGAAATGTCAGCTCCGTATCGTATCCCATCAGAAGACAGGTCACATCGTCCTCGGGGCGGTCCGTTATATCAAGTCCGGCTTCTGAAAGCTGGCGCCTGAATGAGGCGGTCCCGAAAGCATATATTTTAGCCCGTGGAAGATTTTGCCTGACATATGTAACCGATGCGTCGACTGATGTGACAAAGTCGTCGGGAGATGAGCGTATACCGAGCGACGAAAGCTTGTCGACATATTTACCGACACTTTTTGAAGAATTATTGGTAAGGAAGATATAACGGCAGCCACTCAGGCGCAAATGGGCCAGGAACGCTGCCGCACCACGCAGAAGCGTATCGCCGATATATAAAGTACCGTCCATATCGAGAAGAAACAGCTTTTTGCTGCATAACGCAGATTGTGGCTTGCCAAAGTATGGTATTTTCATATCCATACATTACAATATGCCGCAGGATGATGTCAAGGCAATACGGGCACGCGTCGCCTCCTTTATTGCGGCATGTATGGGTGTAATATATAATAGTGGTATTGCTGAGTGGTATTTATGAGATGATAAGGAGAAACTGCAGATATGGATCTTAAATCAATAACAGCATCACTGGAAAACTGCCCCTGCGGCAGGGAACACAAATCGGACATCAAGGCCGTTGAGACCGGCAGAGGGCTGGTTCATAAA
>JAQUNY010000165.1 GCA_028717405.1 Eubacteriales bacterium | reverse complement strand
ACAACGGCGAACCCTCCCACTGTCACGCCCTGTGCCACTGTTGCACAGCGGCAAGACACAGAACCGTCCCCTGTCACACAGCGGCAAGACACAGAACCGTCCCCTGTCTCACCCTGGTGTCTGCCTGTGTCCGTGACTGTGCACACGTGACTGTGCCTTTTTGGTTGTGTTAAGGCCCAGGATATAATATACTTAAAAAACGTGGAGTGGCATAAACAATTACTATAGACACAGTATTAGTTGTACATAAGACACAGTATTACCTTCGTGTTAATCAGGGATAGCGCTTATTTAATTAAAAGGCAAGGCGCCTGTCGAAATTTTTATGAAAAGGGAGTATGAGCATGATAAGGGTAGAAAAAGTATCTTACGCCGGGTGGGACAACTGCCTTAAAATCACTGCCGGGGCAACCGCGGCAATTGTGACACTTGATGTGGGCCCAAGGATAATAAGTTATAGCTTTGCCGGCAAAGAAAATGTTTTTTGTGAAGTTGAAGAACAGAAAGGGAAAAAAGGCGGAGACGAATGGGTCATCTATGGAGGACACAGGCTATGGCACAGCCCTGAATGCAAGCCCAGGACATACCAGCCGGATAATGCGCCCGTACAATATGAGATCAAAGCGGACAGGCTTATATTGAGGCAGAAAATCGAGCCCTGGACAATGATAAGGAAGGAAGTAGAAATATCAGATGTAGAAGGACAGGAATCCCTTGAGATAAAACATCGTCTCATAAATGAAGGCGCCTGGGAAGCCGAGCTCGCAGTATGGGCACTCACAGTAATGAAGGCAGGCGGGGTTGAAATCATACCTCAGGTCAGTAAAGAGACAGGATTACTTCCCAACCGTATGGTTGCACTATGGCCTTATACAAAAATGAACGACAGCAGGGTAACATGGGGAGACCGCTACATTGTTCTGAAGCAGGACAAAACTGCGCAGACTCCTTTCAAAATCGGTCTTTCAAACGAAGATGGCTGGGCTGCCTACATCAATGGCGGGACAATGTTTGTCAAAAGCTACAAACATATTATAAATGCAGCTTATCCTGATTATGCATCATCTTATGAAACATATACTAATAATTACATGGTTGAGATGGAAAGCCTTAGTCCGCTAATACGCCTGTTGCCTGGAGCAGCGGTCGAACACACCGAAAAATGGAGATTATTCGGCAATGTTGATTTGCCACAGACTGAGGATGAGATAGAAAGACAAATATTGCCGCTTATTACGAGGCTGTGAAAAATATGCAGGATATTTCTGTTAAGTTACTTTTATTATTGTCAGTGCTGTTTGCCAGCAGCGGACAGGTGCTGTTCAAAAAGGGAATGCTGAAATTCAGCGAACTATCCTTCAACGGCGGGATTGGTGCTGTGATCAGGACACTTACTTCAGTTATTTTTTCACCCACGATTTTAATCGGTCTGATACTTTATGGAGTGAGCACCCTGACATGGCTTTTTGCCCTGTCAAAAACCCGCCTTAACTATGCATATCCTTATACGGCGCTGACATTCATCCTTGTGATGCTGGCTTCATATTTTATTTTCTCCGAACCTCTTCCTGTCAACAGGATTGCCGGAGTCGCTATCATCTGCATAGGGGTGATTATTGCTTCGATAAAATAACTGCCGCGATCATAGCAAAAAATCTACAAGCCGGATATCCATGATAAGACACAGAATTCATTGCAGGGGGCGGGTTTTGATTACAGGGGGACTCAGGTCCATTATAGACAAGACTATAATAAGGCAGGCGTCGAAATATCTGATCACAGGCATCACAGCAGCCGCGGCCGAATATCTGCTTGTTTATATTCTGACCGAGCTTGGGGGATTCTGGTATATCGCCTCCAATACTGCGGCGCTGACTGCGGGATTCTGGATAAGCTTCCTGCTGAACAGATACTGGTCTTTCAAATCGGGAGGGAGGATCACAAGGCAGCTCGCTTTATACTTTATGTTGTTTGTCTTCAACCTTGGGTTTTCGAATCTTGTTGTCTGGCTGCTCACTGAAAAAGCGGGAATGCATTACCTGCTTTCAAAAGCAGCTGCAATGGCTATAATAGTAATGTGGAACTTTGCCATATTAAGAAAGGTCATATATAAAACATAGTAAAAATTATGTGAGGTAAGGCATTGTTATGGAAGGCATTAAAAAGGCTTTATTAAAAATCCTGTCATTCATATCCAAATTACTCTTTATCGTGCTGATAGCAGCGCTGATTCCGGCTATGCCGTCATCATCACAGATATTCAAGAGGGCTTCAGTTTCAGCACCAAATACCGGCAAACCGGTTGAATGGACCATGATCCCGGGCAAAGGAAGCTCCGGCAGCACAAAAATTTCCGGCACAGCCGGCGGCAACCTTTTAAAAAACCCCGGATTTGAACTGGAAAAAGACGGTCAATTAAGCTGCTGGGGCATTTATGACTGGCGCAACAACGAAAGGATCACCGAATTAAAATTTGATGATACTGTAAAAAGATCGGGCACCGGCAGCGCTTATATTTCGAGCCTTTATGACAATGATGCCAGGATAAAACAGACTGTAAAAGTTGAACAGGATACATATTACAGGATATCATGCTGGGTTATGACAAAAGACGTCGGAAATCAGAATATCGGCGCGAATATTTCAATAGAAGGATTGGGATCGGCTTCCCGCAGTATTAAGGGAACAAACGGCAAGTGGGAATACATTGAACTTATCGGAAAAACGGGGCTATCCCAGAGAGAGCTTCCAATCACTTTGGGAGTAGGCGGATACAGTAATCTCAACAAGGGCAGTGCATGGTTTGACGATGTGAAGGTGGAAAAGCTCGACACACTGCCTGCAGGAAAGAAGAGCGTTGATTTTTCCGTAGAAATAAAAGATTCATCAGGCTGGCTTAAAGACGCTGCCAACGGCATAATGCTGTGGTTTCTCATTTTGCTTGCACTGCTGCTGCTTTGCCTTGCCGCTTTCATAATAATATTCAACATACTTCATGTTTGGAAGGCAAAAAAAATAAAAACCCTGGATTTAAACAGCGGGACCTGGAAGAAGCCGGCGGTCAATAGAAAACGCCTCTTCGACAAAAAGGACGTCCTCATTATGTCCGTAATGACCCTTATTTATCTGGCGGTGGCCTTATATAACCTGGGCAGTACGAATGTGCCGAAAACGTCCTGGACTCCTGTCAGAAAAGGTGAAAATTTTACTGTCGACTTCGGACGCGAAGTCGACATGGAGAGGATCTATTTCTACTTCGGACTGGGCAACGGCAAATACAACATACTGGCATATGGTGACCCGTCAGCCGCCGATGAGACAGGGGATGGGACAGGGGACGGTTCTATGTCTTATGGGACAGGGGACGGTTCTATGTCTTATGAATCTGAGACAGGGGACGGAGAAAATCCGGCCTCAGAAGAATCTGATAATGCCCATGATTATGAATACAGTGATGAATATGACGAGTATGGTTACGGATATGACGAATACGGCTATGAATTTGGTTATGAAGAACCAATTGATTTTCACACTAAAAGCATTGAAAAATCCGAATTTGATGAAATGTTCATATGGAAATATTACGAATTTGACGCAGAGATCCGCACCTTAAGCTTATACGCCGATACGCTGGACTCCATGATATTTGAAATGGGATTTTTTGAAAAGGGCAGCACTGAGCCGATCAGAGACTTCACAATAACCTCAAGGATGGTCGAACCGCATGACAGCGGGATAATCGAAAACCTTTTTGACGAGCAGCATACCATTGAATATGCGCCATCCTACAGGACAAGCACTTATTTCGACGAAATATACCATGCAAGGACCGCATATGAGCATCTCAATAAAGTCAGCCCCTACGAAACCACCCATCCTCCGCTTGGGAAAGTCATCATGGCGGCCGGAATCCGCATTTTCGGGATGAATCCCTTTGGATGGAGGATCATGGGCACCCTTCTCGGCGCCCTGATGATACCTTTCATGTACGCTTTCGGGATGAAGCTTTTCAAAAAACGTTTTTACGCCATTTGCTCGGCATATCTGCTGTCTGTCGACTTCATGCATTTTGTCCAGACAAGGATAGCCACCATAGACGTTTACTGCGTGTTTTTCATTATTTTGATGTACTATTTCCTTTACGATTATTATATTAAAAAATCCTATACGCTCGGGTATAGGAAATCGCTGGTGCCCTTATTCTTGAGCGGCCTTGCTTTCGGCCTGGGAGCGGCCTCAAAATGGGTAGGAATATATGCCGGAGCAGGACTTGCCCTGATTTTTATCATTACAAAATCCCTGGAAAGCAGGGATTATATAAAGGAATTAAGGAATGAAGAAGGTTATGCCCCCGCATGGTTAAAAAGGTTTGTGCCGTTCCATATAAACAGGACATTCCTCTGGAGCATATTGTTCTTCGCAGTTATCCCGGCAGCGATATACATCCTGTCATATATACCCTATCTGGTGCTGAGGAATTACGATTTAAGAAGTATTCTGGACAATCAGATATATATGTATAAATATCACAGTAAAGATGTGCTTGATGCCACTCATGCCTATGGTTCAATGTGGTGGTC
>JAQUNY010000164.1 GCA_028717405.1 Eubacteriales bacterium | reverse complement strand
TCCACCACATCCGCATCGATAAGAATTTTACTATAATAATCTGTAAAAAGCAACAACAATGGAGATAATATCGCACCTTGTATACTGATAATAAAAAACTGAAAGATTTTAAGAGAGATATCACCGGAAAGAAAGTTGCGTTCCTGGGCATTGGAGTAAGCAACACGCCCGCAGTAAAGTATTTGGTGTCTCTTGGCGCTAAGGTAGCTGCTTTTGATAAAGCCGGGCCTGAAAAAATAGGAAGATTTCTTGAAGGCCTTAGTGAAATTGATGTAGAGTTACATCTTGGTAATGATTATTTATCCTGTCTGACGGGGTATGACTATATCTTCAGAACACCTGTAATACGCCCGGACTTACCTGAGATAAGGCAGGCAATAGCTGAGGGAGCGGTACTTACTTCGGAAATAGAGTTATTTATGGCTCTTTGTCCCGCAAAAATAATCGGAGTTACCGGGAGCGATGGAAAAACAACAACCTCTACCATAATCCACAGAATACTGGAAAGGGCCGGCTTCAGATGCTGGCTTGGCGGAAATATAGGAGTGCCTCTGCTTGACAGAGTTGAAGAAATAAAGGCGGAAGACAAGGCAGTGCTTGAATTAAGCAGCTTCCAGCTTATGACAATGAGACAGAGCCCTGACATTGCAGTTATTACGAATATTTCGCCAAATCATCTTGATATCCATAAATCTATGGAGGAATATGTCGAGGCCAAAAAAAATATATTCAGATTTCAGAATCCAAAACAGAGGATCATCCTGAATTACGACGACAGGATTACCGGGGCATTTGCAGCTGAGTGCACAGGAAAACCTGTCTTTTTCAGTATGAACGGAAGCATAAGCGCGGAAGAAGCCTGCGTATTGAAGGACAATGGCTGCCTGACGATGATACATGAAGGCAAAGAAACAAAAATGCTCCACAGGGGAAATATTCTGATAAAGGGATCGCACAACATTCAGAATTATCTTTGCGCAATAGCAGCCACTGCATGTATGGCGGGGCCCGGGGAGATCGCGGATGTAGCTGCAGCTTTTCCGGGTGTAGAGCACAGGAATGAATTTGTTGCTCAGGTGCACGGGGTTAAATATTATAACGATTCAATAGGGACAAGTCCGACGAGAACCATAGCAACTTTGAATTCCTTCGATGATAAGGTTATACTTATAGCCGGGGGATACGATAAAAATCTGTCATATGAAAGCCTGGGCGAAGCGATCGCGGAAAAAGTCAAATGCCTGGTGCTTGCGGGAGACACCTCACGCAGGATCAGAGATTCATATTATGCTTTTATGTCGCGGGCCGGGGCAGCGGGACCATATGGCGGATATATACCGGTATTTATGTGCGACAGCCTTGAATCGGCTGTGAAAAAGGCTGTAAATGCTGCGTCTGAAGGAGACAATGTATTACTTTCACCTGCCAGCGCAAGTTTTGATATGTTTAGAAATTTTGAAGAAAAAGGCAACAGATATAAGGAACTGGTCAAAGCCTGTATACAAAAGGAGGACGGACAATAATGAAGATTACTTTTCTGGGCGCTGCAAAGACGGTAACAGGATCATGCTATCTTGTAGAAGCTGCGGGATGCAGATTTTTTGTTGATTGCGGGCTGTTTCAGGGAAATTCCAAAGAGGTGCTCCTTAACAAAGAACCATTTCCAATTAATCCGGCTGATTTGGATTTTGTACTGCTCACGCATGCGCATATCGACCACAGCGGAAGGATACCCAAACTTTATAAAGACGGATTCGGAGGTACTATTTACTCGACAAATGCAACAAAGGACCTTTGCGGAATAATGCTTCCGGACAGCGGCTACATTCAGGAGTCTGAGGCTGAATGGCTGAACAGGAAAAGAAAAAGGGCGGGGAAGCATCCGGTAGAACCTGTCTATACATATCAGGACGCGCTGGATTGCCTCAAATTGTTCGAGGGGATCAAATATGGAGCGGATACGGAATTAAAAAACGGTATCCATTTCAGATTCAGAAACGGAGGCCACATACTGGGAGCTTCAATAATCGAATTATGGATCCCGGATGAGGGCAGGGAAGTGAAGGTTGTCTTCTCAGGCGATCTTGGAAACAACGGCATACCAATAATGAAGGATCCTGAAACCATAGATTCCGCGGATTATCTTTTAATTGAATCAACATATGCAGACAGGGTGCACAAGGACAAGAATCATGAGACGGAAAGATTCGTCAACATTATCAATGAAACTCTTGAAAAAGGCGGAAACGTCATCATACCATCCTTTGCGGTCGGAAGGACCCAGGAAGTGATATATGAGCTCAACAAGCATAAGGAGAGATATTCTGCAAACATAACAGAAATGCTCTTCAAAACGCCTGTGATCATCGACAGCCCTCTTGCAATTTCGGCAACACAGGTTTTTAGAAACAATCTGGAGTGCTTTGACGAGGAAGCCACCGAATATCTGCGTAATGGCGACAATCCACTGGATTTCCCAGGGCTCGTATTTACAAGGACGGCGGATGAATCAAAAGCGCTTAACACAGTGAAAGAAAGCATGATAATCATTTCTGCAAGCGGGATGTGCGAAGCAGGCAGGATAAAGCACCATCTCAAGCATAACCTGTGGCGGCCTGAATCAACAATACTTTTTGTAGGCTATCAGGCTGAAGGTACTCTTGGAAGAAGGCTGCTGGACGGAGCAAAAAAAGTAAAAATATTTGGTGAAGAAATCAATGTGATGGCCAGGATAGAAATGATAGAAGGATTGTCGGGACACGCTGACAAAGAAGGATTATTTGAATGGATCGATGCCTTTAAAAAGAAGCCTTCGAAGATTTATATAGTTCATGGAGAGAAAAAGACCATGTCAGAATTTGCGTTGGAAATAAATGCGAAATACGGGATACCGGCTGTTGTGCCCGGCCGCGGTGATATCTGCTCAACAGGGGCAGAGAAATCTTTCGAGAAGGCCGCTCCTTCAAAGCCTTTGGCGGCTTACAAAAAGGCGGTTATAACCGAGCTGCTTGAGAACATAAAAGAGAGCCTTGACAGCACAGGCGAAGAACTGAGAGATGAAATCAGCGGCGAAGAAATGGCTGAGTATGCGGATATGGTAATTACCGGTCTCCGTGATATGAAAAAAATGATAGAAAGGTTCAGAACAGTCAGCAGCGGCCAGGTGAAAAAGTCCCGGCGTACCAGATAAACGCATATGCCGGATCTCAGGCAAAATTTTAATCTGAAGTGAAATTTAGAATGGATCTGAAACAGAAACAGACTTTAAATAAAAAGATCCTTATTACCGCCATAAACTCGAGCTATGTCCACATGTCTCCGGTCCCATGGTATTTAAATGCCGTATGCCCGGAAAGTGCTGTCACAGAGATAGCCGAGTACACAATCAATGATTGTACATACAAGGTAGCAGCCGATATATTCAGACGAGAGCCTGATATTGTCACGTTTTCATGTTATATCTGGAATATTGCCATGACGGAAAAACTGACGAGTATCCTTAAAAAGACAATTCCCGCCCTGACAGTAATATGGGGCGGGCCTGAAGTTTCATATGACTGCAGCAGCCAGATGGAAAAAAACAGCGGAGTAGACTACCTGATTGCAGGTGAAGGAGAAGAAGCTTTCAGGAGGCTGGTCAGCCGGCTCACGTGGGATATTTTATATGATACCATGCCGGATGGCACAAAAGAGGCTGCTTCTGCGACAAATGAAGAAGAAGCTGCCATGAGCGGGATAGCTTATAGAAAAGGCAGTTCAATAAAGTATGACGGAAAACTGAATAAAGTTGAAGATCTGGATACCATACCATCTCCGTATTCTGAAAAGATGCTGGCAACTGCAAAAGGAAGGATAGTTTATCTGGAATCATCAAGGGGATGTCCGTTCAGGTGCTCATATTGTATTTCATCTGTAGATCCTGGAGTCAGATATTTCAACGTCGACAGGATTATCGGTGAAATAGACAGACTGAAGAATTGCGGGGCACGACAGCTTAAATTTGTTGACAGGACCTTTAATATAAATAAAGAAAGGGCTGAGAAAATATTAGAAGCTGTATTAAACAGCGGATACGAATCTTCTTTCCATTTTGAGATTGCTGGAGATCTGCCGGATGATAAATTTATCAGCCTTATGGGCAGGGCTCCGAATGGTTTGATACAAATTGAAGCCGGAGTTCAGACTCTTAATATTAAATCACTTGAACTGGTCGGGCGGCAAACCGATAATGAAAAGCTTTTCAGAAATATCAGTAAAATAATCAGCAAGCGTAATATCCATGTTCATCTGGATCTTATAGCCGCACTGCCAGGAGATACCTGTGAGTCTTTTGCTGAGTCTTTCAATGAAGTTTACAAACTGGCACCTGATGATCTGCAGCTGGGTTTCCTTAAAATGCTTAAAGGCACGAGGATCAGAAAAGAAGCCGGATTATATAAGTATAAATATGATGACGAACCGCCATATGAAGTGTTTTCATCAGCGTCCTTTTCATATACAGAGATTATCACCCTGAAGGATATTGAGGAAGTCCTGTCCAGATATTACAACAGCAGGAGGTTTGCGTTTTCTGTAGAATATGCACGCAAAAAGCTTTTTATGCAACCCTTTGTTTTTTATAATAAACTTGCGGCTTAT
>JAQUNY010000163.1 GCA_028717405.1 Eubacteriales bacterium | reverse complement strand
TTTTACAACAGGGATGATGATGTTATTTTCGACAGCATAACGTTTGTACCAGGTAATGAAGCGGAGGAGTATACCGTGACGGATGAGTACGCCGTGGATGAAGAAACCGACGGCGCCGCCATGGATGGCAGCAGCGGCAGGCATAAAGCCTGAAGAGCAGGAAGGGCATTGAAACAGGCGTAAAACGTGTATTGCGAGGCCGATTTTCCGGGAAGGGCGCTTGAAATGTATATAAAAAATGCGGGGGAAAATGCCGAAAAAGAGGCTGCAAACAAAAATCCCTATCCTGATGATCCGGGTACCCACATGGTTAATCTCAGGCATAAAAGGAAACGGACTGTATTTGACGGCAGGTACAGCTATGAATGCAATAATGTGTTTTTCCTGATTTTTGCCCTTTTTATAAGGATGCTGGCACTTGCTGTCATTCCTGTCTGGGCGAAGGCGGTATCGGGATACAGGATATCCGGCAGGCAAAATCTCAGGAAAGTAAGAGGCAGCGGCGTTGTTATCATAGCCAATCATGTCCATCATCTTGATGCTCCACTGATTTGCGGGTGCATGAACCGTTTCCGGAAAACGAGAATAATATCGCTGAGCGAGAATTTCGACATACCCGTGGTGGGGAAGCTCATCAGGGCTCTTGGGGCAATACCGCTTGGAGGAGACTTTGCCGGCAGGCAAAAATTCAATAAGACTATAGAAAAGCTGCTTAAGAAGAAAAAACACGTGCTTTTCTTCGCGGAAGGAGCCCTCTGGCCTTATTATAAGGGGATCAGGCCATTCAGGAGCGGCGGTTTTCGTTTTGCGGCAAGGCTGGGGGTGCCGGTGCTGCCCGTGGTCATTGTTTTTGAAGGCATGAAGGTTGGCGGGCGCGAGAAGCTGAGGCTGCATGTCGGAAGACCGCTGATGCCGGAAGAGGTCGCAGGTGCGAGCGTGGGTTCGTGTGTTGGCACGGGCACTCGCGCATCCACCGCAGCCGCTGGTACAGGCACTGACGCAGTTGCTGACATGGGAGGGGGTCCATGTGTTGACGCGGGTACAGGTGTAGTCACCGCAGCTGCTGCAACCGCTGCTGAGGTTTCTGGTGAAGGTGGTGTGGGTGCTGCACGTGCGGCGGGCACAGGAACCGCGGTTTCTGCAGCAGCGCTCAGGGAGAGGACACTCGGATATTTTCGCAGGTTCACATCAAAATATTACGGCATTCAGGATTGCAGGAGCAGGATCCAGGCTGAAGAAAGAAGAGGCTTTTTCATATGAAGTATTGCTTTGTTATCAATCCTGCGGCGGGGAAGAGAGACAGAACACAGGAGCTGAAGGTCGAAATCGCTGCGGTCATGGATTCGAAGGGGATCGCTTATAGCATACTGACCACCGGTAAACCGATGGAAGCCGTCGACCTGGTCAGGAGCGCTGTTGAGGAAAGCAGGAGCAGGGGAGAGGAAATACGGATAGTAGCCTGCGGAGGCGACGGGACACTTAATGAGGCGGTGTGCGGAGCGGCGGGGTATGCGAATGCAGCGGTAACACATTTTCCAACCGGGTCCGGGAATGATTTTATTAAGCTTTTCGGGAACGGAAGGAACAGGTTCAATGACCTGGCGGCCATTTTCGACAGTGAGGAGTCTGAGATTGATTTGATTGAGATAAACGGGAGATACTGTGTAAATATTTGCTCGGTTGGCCTTGATGCGAGGATCAGCAGCGAGATGGCCCGATATAAAAAAATACCGCTGCTTTCGGGGCAGGGCGCATATTATGCTTCCGTAGCTGTCAACATAATCAAAGGCATACACAAGCCGATGAAGATCAGAATAGATGAGAAGACAGAGAATGGAAATCCGGGTTTGAGGACCGGATCCGGAGATCATGGAATGGCAGGAGCAGAAGCTGGAGATGACTCTGAGGGATATGGATCTATAAAGGATTTGAGCAACAGCTATACTCTGGTGTGTGCATGTAACGGGAGATATTACGGAAGTGGATTTAATCCGGTGCCGGAGGCCATGCCGGATGACGGTGTCATTGATGTGCTGGTAGTAGACAAGTGCTCAAGACTTAAAGTCGCAGCCCTTATAAACACATATAAAAACGGTGGTTATGCGAAGCTGCCTGAACTGATTCACCATTACCGCTGCAGAGAAATGAGTGTTGAAACGCCGTCAGAAGTGGCAGTCAACATCGATGGAGAGACAATCAGGGCGCGCAGGATCGATATAAAAATTTCCGAAACCAGGATGAGGTTTTTCTACCCGAGGGGCGCGAAATGGTGAGTGAATCAGCTTTTGATTGGATCAGCTTTTGATTGGATTTGACATTGGCGGATCCGTGTGATACCATCTTTTTCAATGAAATTTTCAGCGGCATGAAGCCTGCTGAACGGCGCATAAGCACATAAGAAAGCTGTAATTTAAAAATTGCGTTTTGCCGGGAGTCATATCCTGCAGCATTACCAGGATACCATGAAGGTAGGGGCTTTAAAGAAAAAAGCTTTGCCTGATGGTATTTTTTATTTTTTATAAGGGGAAAGCGGACGTGGTTTAAAATCATGCCGCAAGTGGAATAAAAATGGACAATAATATCAAATCAGATCTCAGAAAACTTATACTGGCGGCATTTTTCCTTGCACTGGGACTTTTACTGCCGTTCCTGACGGGACAGGTGCCGGCTATAGGCAAGATGCTTCTGCCAATGCATATACCCGTGCTTATCTGTGGATTTATCTGTGGGTGGCCGTATGGCCTTTTAGTCGGATTTATTACCCCGCTGTTCCGGAGCCTGCTGTTCGGCATGCCAGGCATGTATCCTGTGGCGCTGGCCATGGCTGCGGAGCTGGCAGTATATGGGCTCACCGCAGGGATACTCTATAAATTGCTGCCCAAAAAAATTGTTATGACATATATATCGCTGATAGCCGCAATGATATGCGGAAGGATCATCTGGGGAGTAGTGAGCCTCATATTGTTCGGTATTGCGGGCAATGCCTTCACATTTCAGGCTTTCATGGCGGGTGCGGTCCTCAATGCGGTGCCAGGGATCATCCTGCAGCTGGTCATCATACCCCCTATAATAATTGCAGTAAATAAGGCAGAATATAAATGACAGAGGGATATCTGGATTACAAGCTGATAACCGGCGCTGTGGAAAGGCTTATTAAAGAAAATATGGCAGGTCATGAAGGCCGCCAGGGCTCTTCCGCAGGATCAAAACCGCCGGTTATCGGGATAGAAGGGCGTAGCGGCTCCGGAAAAAGCACGCTGGCGGAGAAAATCGCAGAGGAATATGACTGCAATGTTTTCCACATGGATCATTTTTTCCTGCCACCGGAGATGAAAACAGCTGAAAGGCTTGCTGAAGCCGGAGGCAACGTTCATTACGAAAGGTTCTGCGATGAGGTGGTCAGGGGGATACAAAGCGGGAGGAGCTTCAGCTACGGCATTTATGACTGCAAAAAGGGCATGCTTTTTAAGGGAGCAGGGCAGGCCGCATCGGGCAGGATCAATATTGTTGAGGGCTGCTACAGTATGCATCCGTATTTCGGCGACATATATGACCTGAAAATATTCCTTGATATAAGCAAAGAGGAGCAGAGCAGGCGCATACTGGAAAGAAGCGGACCTTCGCTCCACAGGCGTTTCATGGATGAGTGGATACCTCTTGAAGAAAATTATTTACTACAGACGGGCATCAGGGATAAATGTGACCTGGCAGGCTTTATTCAGCCGGCAGAATAAGATATAATAAATTTGTCAGCTTGTCTTTTGACACATCATAGTGTGCGGGAATATGCTTTTCATTCTTCGACATCAGTATTGCACCATCAAAGGAGGGTGAAGTTGTGCCTTTATATGGAGCGTTTATTGTGCCTCATCCGCCGGTGATCATACCGGAGGTCGGAGGCGCCAGATCAAGGGATTCGGATAATACCTTAAGGGCATTCGAGGTTGTAACCGACACGATTGCCGCTCTTAAGCCCGACACAATTTTAGTTACTACGCCGCACTCTGTGATGTATTACGACTATATCCACATATCGCCCGGGGAGGAAGCAAAAGGTGATTTTTCGGAATTCGGGGCGCCGGAGGTGAAATTCTCAGTTAGCTATGACAGCAGGTTTGCAGAAAAGCTCGGGAAAATTGCAGAGAGCTATGGGATCAGGGCCGGATCTGAAGGTGAGAAAAATAAGAAGCTTGACCATGGGACCATGGTACCCCTGTATTTTTTATCCGCCAGGCTGAAAGATTTTAAAATCGTACGCATCGGTCTTTCGGGGCTTTCATATGCGGAGCATTATAAGCTTGGTAAATGTATAGCCAAAACAGTGAAATATTTCGACGAAAAGCCGGAGACAGAAAAAAGATATATTTTTATCGCGAGTGGAGATCTTTCTCACAAGCTTCGTAATGACGGGCCATATGGATATGCTGAGCAGGGACCGGCTTTTGACGGAAAAGTCACGAAAGCCATCGCGGAGGGCGACTTTGGCCGGTTTTTTGAACTGGATGAGGATTTTTGTGAAGAAGCTGCCGAATGCGGACTGCGATCCTTTATAATTATGGCTGGCGCTCTTGATGGGAGGAAAGTTGAATCAAAGCTTCTTTCTTACGAAGGGCCTTTTGGAGTGGGATATGCTGTAGCTT
>JAQUNY010000162.1 GCA_028717405.1 Eubacteriales bacterium | reverse complement strand
CCCTGTGTCTGTAAGCTGCAGCTTCTGCTACGCTTACCCTGATGGCGGCGCTGTTTTTCCGAGGTATATATTCACCGTCAAAGCCCGGCCGTACAAACAGGCATCCGGCCTCGGCAAAGAAGCGATACACTCCTGCCAGCACACTCCTGGCATTTGTTCCTGTTATGTAACCTGTGCAGTTTTTGACTTCGATGACGATCGCATCATCGCGGGCCGGATCATTTACTGCGGGTAAATGGATTTCCAGCGGCAAGCAATCGCCCAAACAGCCGATAAAGAGGTAATTCTTTTCCTTATCTTCTACCGGTTCAGGCTGTCCTCCGCCTGCTGTCTTCTGGCCTCCGCCTGCTATCTTCTGAACTTTGCCTGCCGCCTCCTGGCCTCTCCCAGCCGCCGCCCTGAAAGCTTCCAGAGTAACCGCCGCATCCGGATCCATTATTTTCATCAGCCGCAAAAATTCTTCCGCTGCAAACCTGCTGGTTTCCGAAGGATCTGCCACACATAAATTCCACTTGCGCTTCATTGTAATCACCTGCCCTTTCAATATTTTTTTATTGCTTCATTGCTGACTCCCATTATTTATTCTGCCATTATTTACTCTCTTATTAAGCAGGCGAATCACGCGCGGTCGGTTATAGCGCTGTACAATGATACACGGCATATTAATAAAAAGCGCATACGCCAGCATTATAAAAGGCACATCAGGAGGTGTGAAGAACCAGAACACCCAAAAAGGGAATATCGCCAGCCAGTGTGTCAGTTCTCCCCTGGCCGACTCAATTAAAAACCGGTTTAAATTTCCGTTGGAGAGACTCTCCAGGCGTTTTTTCCTGAACCCCCTCTTTTTCCAAACCATTCCTCCGTCAGGCAGCAGGTGTTTCCAGCGGCTTACCTTGAATAATCTTTCATAGATAAGCCCGTTGTTTTCAAAGCTGTGAGTGCGGAAAAAGCCGGAATCAGGTGTAAAAAAACTGTCAGGCAATTTCAGGCAAAAAAGTGCGGCTGATGTCTGCAGGACAGGCCAGACAATAAAACATAATAATATCGTCCAGTTGTCCGGCAGGAAAATTATTTGCATGATTTATCCTCCACAGCTACAGTCCTTCCCTTCCATTTTACTTTTACAGCAAAGGCCTTCTTATAAAACGAAACCGCGAATATGCCAAGGTAAACTGCAATCAGTGCGGGAAAAAGCACAAAGGAATATAAGCGGAAGCGCCCTGCCTTATTTGCCGTAATATATAAGATAAGGACCCAGACAATATATAGAAGCACATATGCCAGTGTCCGCGAAACACTTCCGGAAATCACAGACTCAATCAAACGGATAGGGACGGAAATGAGTGATGCTATCCAAAAAAATACCATGGTAAAAATGCCAGGCGGTGTTTTAAGCGCGCCTGAAGCCATATTCTTGATCCATCCCTGAAGAAGGCTTTTCAAGCCATCGCTGTACATACGGAAGGATATTTCGCCATCCCCAATATAATTTCTGAAACGCAGGCTGACTTTTCTGAGTCTCTTCCCCAGCGCCATATCTTCTACAATACATTTCCTTACGCTTTCATGCCCGCCTGCCCTCCTGTAATCCTCCTCAGGGATCAGTATGACGGGGCCATATAAGCCAACATCCTTTGGATTGCGTAAAGCTGTCCCGTTGGCCGCTATCTGGATAAGATTAGGCAGCATGGAAAGTTGCTCATACACTCTCTCCGTTTTATGATAAGGCTGTACCGATATAGTGCATCCGTGTCCGGAATATGCCTGCAGCAGCCGAAGGATCCCATCCCTTCCCAGCCTGACATCTGCATCGAGGAAAAGCAGCAACCGGCCTGACGCTATAGCAGCGCCATTATGGCATGCCCAGCTTTTACCTGTCCATCCTTCGGGCTTCCCGGGCGTGGAAACAACACTGGAGCAGTATTTTGCGGCAATTTGCGCCGTCGCATCAGACGATTCATCATCGACACATATTATCTCCAACGGAGCAACCGACTGTTTACACAGATCCCTGAGCAGCAGCGGAAGGTTTTTTTCTTCATTGCGCGCCGGTATAATAACAGAAACTGTCGGGAATTCACTTTTCTTTGCCTCGCTGCATTTCGGCAGTATGGGGAAACGGTAAAAAAGCACCGGAATCACTGCCAGGCCGGTCAGTATTATCACAAGCCTGATAATATCAATTATCATAAATTTCCCCGATCATTTTCCCTGGATTGGCAATAATAATTGCAGAATAATCATGCCGCCAGGCTCTTTAAATCAATAAAACAATTCTGTAGGCTTTGAAGCCTCAAAACAGTATTTTGCAGTATTTTCCTGCTTATTTTCACAATATTAATCTCCCATAAATAATTAAACCATTCGAACCCGCGCATTACAATAGACTTTGCCGCTCTTTTAATTTTCAGATCGCAAAATTTACAAATTCGCCAATAATACAAAAGACATGATTTAACCTGTATAATTGAAGATGAATGTAAGATGAATGTAAGTATTAAAGAATAAATCAGGCAGGCCGCACGGAGGTGTATAAAGATTGAATCATCAGGCAAACGTCAGCATCGTCAAAAAAGGCAATTCCTCAGACCCCGGATATCCCGCCCATACATATAAGGGCATAAAAACAAACGCAATATCCTTCCCTCTCGGGGGTCTTGGTACCGGCTGCATTGGCCTGTCCGGCAGCGGGAGGCTTGCGGAATGGGAAATATTCAACAGGCCAAACAAAGGAGGAGTAAACGGCTTCAGCCATTTCGCCGTCAAGGCTGAATGCGGCGGCAAAGTCCTTGACACAAGGGTGCTGAACAGCGACCTTCCTCAGTCGTCATACCAGGGTGGTAACAGCGGCCACGGTCCGGGCAGGACTGCGATGGCCGGTATGCCTCATTTCAGGAGCGCCGAATTTACAGGGACATATCCACTGGCCTGCATAAGGTTTATTGAGCCTGATTTCCCAGGCAGGATAACAATGAAGGCCTTCAATCCTTTCATTCCTCTTGATGATAAAAATTCAGGCATACCTGCCGCATTTTTTGAACTTGAAGCCGAAAATCCTACCGAACAGAATATCGCATACACTTTTTACCTGTCGGTGAGCAATCCTTCTCTGAAGCCATGTGCCGCAAACCGCTTCATCGAATCCGGGGGCAAGAGGATGATCACGCTTTCGTCGGGCATCCCGGACAAAGACAATCCTGAATGGGGAGAAATCACTTTTGCCACAGGTTCAGCCTCATCAAATCCCGCCGGTGCAGAAGCTGATGCGAAATGTTCCGCCACAATAAACCCCGCCGTTACGGGTACCGCCGTAAAAAGCTACTCTTCGGCGGATCACATCGGGACCCTTTGTCAGGAATACTGGTACAGGGGAAACTGGTTTGACAGTCTGGGCTGTTACTGGAGAGATATTTCAGCGGCTGCCCCTTTAAAAGACAGATCTTATCCTGAAGAAACCGATCCCGCCAAAAAGCCGAAACCGGCCGGACGCAATGATACCGCCACGCTTGCCGCAGTTGTCGGCGCAGCTCCCGGCCAGTCTGCCAAAGCCCGTTTTATTATTTCATGGAATTATCCCAACTTCGTAAACTACTGGGATCCTGGTAAGCGGGATCCTGATAAGTCAAAGCCGCTGATGTGGAAAAATTATTATGCCCGTCTGTTCCACAGTTCAGAGGAAAGCGCTCTTTACGGCCTTGATAACTGGGACTTCCTGTACCAGAAAACCAGAGATTTCAGAGATGCCCTCTTCTCATCCACATTGCCACCTGAAGCTTTAGATGCTGTTTCTGCAAATATTTCGATTTTGAAGACACCGACCTGCCTGCGCCTTGAAGACGGCTCATTCTACGCGTTTGAAGGCTGCAATTCCAACAGCGGATGCTGTCCGGGTTCGTGCGCCCATGTTTGGAACTACGCCTATGCGCTTCCCTTCCTTTTTCCAAAACTGGAACGCTCAATGCGGGATCTTGATTATATGTATAACCAGCGCGAAGACGGCAGTATGTCCTTCAGGCTCAGGCTCCCTCCGGGTTGTGAGCGCTCACCATTCAGGGCCTGTGCTGACGGCCAGTTCGGCGGAGTCATAAAGGTATACCGTGAATGGAAGATCAGCGGCGATGACGACTGGCTCCGCGGAAAATGGGAAGCTGTCAGAAAAAGCCTTGATTTTGCCTGGGCGCCTTCAAATGAAGACCACTGGGACAAAGACAGGGACGGAGTGCTCGAAGGCCGTCAGCACCATACTCTTGACATGGAGCTCTTCGGACCGAATACCTGGCTTACCGGCATGTATCGTGCCGCACTTAAGGCAGGCTCTGAAGTGGACGTCTTCCTTGGGGAAAAAGAAAAAGCAGCCGAATACAAGAGGCTTTTCAGTAAAGGATGCGACTGGACCGAAAAAAATTTATTTAATGGTGAATATTATCACCAAAAAATAGATTTGAGTGACCGATTTATCCTATCCCGTTATACCACAGGTTCCACCCTTCATGGTGAATCTGCATTTGACGCATATTGGAATGAGGAAGCCGGCGAAATAAAATACCAGATCGGCGAAGGCTGCATCATAGACCAGGTCCTTGCCCAGTGGCATGCAAACCTCTGCGGCCTGGGCAGTATTTTCGACAAAGGCCACGTTCGAAGAGCTCTGG
>JAQUNY010000161.1 GCA_028717405.1 Eubacteriales bacterium | reverse complement strand
AATATTGAGACAAGAAATGCGGTGACAGAATTGAAAAAGAAGGTCCTGGGAAAATGACCTTCTCAACAAAATGTTGTTGATATGTTGAAAAAAAGCCTGTTTATCTGTTGTTGACAAAATACTTACGGTTGACATCTGTTTAAAAAGGATGATATCTGAACCGGTTATACACTTTTTTCTAACAGCCCCTTGTGTCGCAGATTCGCGGTAATCCGGACTTTTGAACATAATCAACACCCCCTAATACTAATACTACTGATTTTATTTATTTAAATAAAAGAATATAATAAGAGGCAATAAGGGATTAAAAAACAGAAAGCTCAGAAAATTATGATGATACGAATGGAGAGCAGTTAAAATGAAATTCACATGTGTTAGAGACGATATACTGACAGGCGTCAACACGGTTCAGAAAGCAGTTTCAGACAGGTCAACAAATGCGCTGCTTGAAGGGATACTTATTGAAGCCGGTGAAACCAGGGTAAAGCTTACAGGAAATGATCTTGAAATAGCCATTGAGTACGAAATGGATGCAGAAATTGCACAAAGCGGAGCTATAGTCGTGAATTCAAGACTTTTCGGGGAAATAGTAAGAAAAATACCGGACTCTGAAGAAGTGCTGATTTTCATAGATAAAAACAATTTGGTGGTAATAGACTGCGAACTGTCGCATTTCGAAATGAAAGGGCTTAATCCGGAAGGATTTCCTCGTATTCCTGAGATAGAGAAACAGAAAACGTTAATGATAGAACAGGCAAAATTAAAGGAAATGGTAAGGCAGACTATTTTTTCGGTGTGCCAGGATGAATACAGGCCTGTATTAACAGGAGCGCTTTTTGAATATGAAGGAAAAGATCTTACAATAGTAGCACTTGACGGGAACAGAGTCGCCGTGAGGAAGAGCACGCTGGATTTTGAGGGAGACAGTTTCAGCGTAGTGGTGCCTGCAAAAACGTTAAATGAAATAGTAAAAATACTGCAGCCGGTCAACGACGACATAGGAATATTTTGTTCAAAAAACCAGATTTTATTTGAAGCAGAAAATTTCAGGGTCGTTTCCAAGCTTATAGAGGGCGAATATTTTAAATACAGATATCTTCTGGGAAAAGAATACGGGACAAAGATCACGGTAAACACCCGAAAGCTTTTGCAAAGCGTGGAAAGGGCATATCTTATATCGTCCGATGACAGGGATAAAACATATCCTGTGAGGCTGGCAATAACAAATCAAAAGATGGTTGTAGCGGCAAATACTCCCACAGGAGCGTTGCGGGACGAAATAGAGATCGAATCGGCAGGCAGCGCAATGAATATTTCGTATAATCCGAGATATCTTCTTGAAGCACTAAGGGTGATTGATGATGAAAATGTAGGCATCGAGTTTGTTTCTAATCCCGGACCGTGCTCTATACTGCCGTTGAACGGGGACAGCTTCGTATATATAATAATGTCCCTCAGAGGATAAGGACAAGGACGGAAGGCGGGTATGTTTGCCGAGAGTCTGAAGCTATGCGATTTCAGAAATTATGAAAAGCTCGAGATGGAATTCGGGCGGGAAATGAATATAATATATGGGGATAACGGGAACGGAAAAACGAATATTCTCGAATCCCTTTATTTATGCGCGGCCGGGAGGTCACACAGGACGGCAAGAGACGCCGACATGATCAGGAATGGAGCCGGGGCATATTATGTGAAGGCGGCATACAGGAGAGAAGGCGGGGCGCAGGAAGAGCCTGAGACAGTGGAAGCCGGGTATTCAAGCGGGGGGAAGAAGCTGATAAAAATAAACGGCGAAGCGGTCGACAGGATAGGGAAAGGCATAGGCAGACTGAAGGCGGTGATTTTTTCGCCGGAGGACGTAATGGTAATAAGGAACAGCCCGGGAGACAGGAGAAGGCTGATAGATATGGCAATCAGCCAGCAGAGGCCGTCATACATATTTGACCTTCAGAAGTACAACAGGATCATACTCCAGAGAAATGCCCTGCTGAGGCAGATCAGGGCGGAGACAGCGAGAAGGGGGGCAGCTTCGGGGACAATCTCAAGGGCCGCCTCAAAGGCAGCTGACACACTGGATGTATGGGATGAAAGCCTTGTTAAGGTTGGCGCCGTGATCATGGCACAAAGAAGAAAATATATCGAAGTTCTGAACCGGATTTTTTCGGAGTTTTATTCGGATATTTCCGGGAGTAAGAGTGAGAATGCGGAGATAAAATATGCGCCGTCAGTCAGGGTTGAGGAGACGGAGGACCAAATAGCATGCATTGAGGATATATTCAGAAATACGCTGAAAAAAACGAGAGACAGGGAAATAGAAGCATGCTGTACCCTGGCCGGACCGCAGAGAGACGATTTGAGATTTATGCTCGGAGGCTGTGATTTCAGAAATTACGGTTCACAGGGGCAGCAGAGAACGGCAATGCTGGCGATGAAGCTTTCAGAGGCGGAGATGATAAACACCGTGGCAGAAGAGCCGCCGCTGCTTTTACTGGATGATGTAATGTCCGAGCTGGATGCAAAACGCAGAAAATATCTTTGTTCAAGGATACAGGGGCGGCAGACGTTCATTACATCTGCAGACAGAGACACCGGCATTGAAAATATGTCGGTTAAAAGATATTATTATGTAGTTAAAGGCAGAGTTGAAAGGGAAAAATAGAAGCGAGGTGGTAATAACGGGCAGAAGCGGAGCAGAGCTTAAAAAAGAAGGGGCGGGCAAATACCTGCATCTGGGAGAAGATGTAATAATCCCGGCAAATAGTGTTGTGGCGATAATGGATATGGAGACATCTACTCTGTCCGGGGACACCAGAAGCTTTCTGAAAATATCCGAGGAAGAAGGATTTGTGGAAACGATTTCTGCAGAGATGCCAAAATCCTTTGTTATAACAGACAACGGAAAAAATATGAAAATATATGTATCACCGATTTCATCCGTAACACTTCAAAAGAGGATCAGCGGGAAAGACGGCTTGATTTGGAGGGAATAATGCAGCAGTGCAAGAACAGTTATGACGAAAATCAGATCCAGGTGCTGGAAGGAATGGAGGCAGTAAGGAAACGTCCGGGCATGTATATAGGCTCGACGTCATCCAGAGGGCTGCACCACCTTGTTTATGAAATAGTGGCAAACAGCGTTGATGAAGCTCTTGCGGGAAGATGCACTGAGATAGAGGTCATCGTGAGGAAGGATAATTCCATTGTAGTACAGGACAACGGCGGAGGGATACCGGTAGGCATACACCCCAAGATGGGCATCCCGACAGTCGAAGTTGTCCATACAATGCTTCACGCCGGGGGCAAGTTCGGGACCGGCGCATATACAGTGTCAGGAGGGCTGCACGGAGTCGGCGCATCCGTAGTAAACGCGTTGTCGGAATACCTTGAAGTAGAAATTTCAAGAAGCGGAAACATTTATTGGCAGAGATATGAAAGAGGCGTGACAGTAAGCCCGATAAAGGTTATTGGGCAAACTGAAAAAACAGGAACAAAGACAACATTCAAACCTGACAGAGAAATATTCGAAGAAATCGAGTTTGATTTCGACAATATGATTTCAAGGTACAGGGAGCTTGCCTTCCTTAACAGGGGCATAATGATCAGGCTGATCGACGACAGGCCTGAGGAGAGATCTATACGTGAGCTTTGCTATGAGGGCGGGATCGTATCATTTGTTGAATATATGAATAAAAGCAAGGACGTTATTCATACCCCTCCTGTTTATATAGAAGGCGAAAAGGACGATATGTACGCCGAAGTCGCGATCCAGTACAACGACGGGTATGTTGAGAACATATTCAGCTTTGCAAATTATATAAATACCGCAGAGGGAGGCACTCATCTGACCGGATTCAAGACTGCCATCACGAAGGTATTCAATGATTACATAAAAAAATACGCTTCTGCCAAAGACAGTGAGAAAAGCATGATAGGAGAAGACGTCAGGGAAGGGCTGACCGCTGTCCTGAGCATAAAGATTAAAAATCCGCAGTTTGAGGGACAGACGAAGACCAAGCTGGGAAACAGCGAAGTCAGAGGCTTCATGGAAAGCCTGATCACTGAAAAGCTGACGGGATATCTTGAAGAAAATCCCTCAATCGCAAGGGAAATAATGGACAAGTGCCTTACCGCACAGAGAGCCAGGGAGGCTGCAAAGAAAGCAAGAGAGCTGACGAGGAGCAAATCCTCGCTTGAATCCTCGACGCTTCCCGGAAAGCTTTCGGATTGCTCAAGTAAAAAACCGGAAGAATGTGAGATATATATAGTGGAAGGCGATTCGGCCGGAGGCTCCGCAAAGGGAGGCAGGGACAGGCGCTTTCAGGCTATACTCCCGCTGTGGGGCAAAATGCTGAATGTTGAAAAGGCCAGACTCGACAAGGTATATGGAAATGAAAAGCTGGCTCCGGTCATAACAGCCCTGGGAGCAGGGATAGGCGATGAATTTGATTTAGAAAAGCTGCGGTACCACAAGGTGATAATCATGGCAGATGCAGACGTCGATGGTTCGCACATAAGAATGCTGCTGCTGACGTTTTTCTTCAGGCATATGAAAAAGCTTGTCGAAAACGAATATGTCTACATTGCACAGCCGCCATTGTATCAGCTGAAGGCCGGTAAAAAGACAGAATATGCCTATAACGACAAGGAACTCGAGAAGCTCAGGAAGGAAATGG
>JAQUNY010000160.1 GCA_028717405.1 Eubacteriales bacterium | reverse complement strand
ATTCAAGCACTTGATTGTATGCAAAAAATGGGCAGAGTTGCGCTTTTGGGTTGCACCAGAAGTTCAAAATTTGAAATTGATTATTACGGAAAGGTTCATGGCCCCGGGATATCACTATTAGGTGCACATACTATGGCACGACCGAAAACGGAATCTTCTGCCGGTCTTTGGACCGACAGGGATGATTTGAAAGCCATTCTCAACCTTATCAAAGGAAAACGATTGAATTTTAAAGATATGATTTCCGCAATTTATTCACCAGGTGAAGCGGGTGAAGTATACACCAGACTTGCAAATGATAGGAATTTTCCGATAGGTGTGTTATTTGATTGGGAAAGGGTGTAATAAAGTGTTATAAATGTGAAAGAAGTATAACTCAGTATGGAGGTGACTGCGAGCATTTTAGCTTCTACCGCCATTTTACATCATCATCTTCTTTCCCGCCACAATTATTACTATAATATTTCCCGTTTGGTATATATTACCACTATTTATTATGGACTTTCCCCAATCCCCATTCTGCATATTCAATATTCAATTCCCGCTATACTTATCCGGTATCAATAACGACCTCGGGTTATGAGCCCGACGAGCCAGCAAATTACTAAATGTCATATCCACAGACAAAAAACAAACTTATGGTGCGGGCGACAGGACTTGAACCTGCACGTCTCTCGACACAAGATCCTAAATCTTGCACGTCTGCCAGTTTCGCCACGCCCGCTCTTGTTAATTCTTCTTAGCACACTTCAACTCCGGTTATTGCATTGCAACTCCAGTTAAGTATATTTGCAGCCCCGGCACCTGTCAAGATAAGATTACTTCTTCGGTAATGAGGACAATGAGCAATAATTAGTTAAGATCACATTGCTCCGGTAATGGTCAATTATTATTGCTTTGGTAACGGGTATTTGCCCGGGCATTAATCATTTTACCTGCACCATTAAACATCCCGGATACTTTCCTGCCTCTTCAGCTTTCTGAATTTAACGGGCGTCTGGCCTGCATAATTACCAAATACCGCAGTAAAGTACGACAGATCCTCGAACCCGCATTCAGCCGCAATTTCAGCGGTGCTAAGACCTGTAGTTGTAAGCAGTATCCTTGCTTTCTCTATCCTGACTCTTGTCAGATATTTGAGAGGCGTGACAGACATCATCTCCGTAAAAATCCTGTGAAAATATGTCGGGCTGAGATTAGCCGCTTTACTGATTTCCTTCAGACTGATCTTCTTTGCATATTCATTTTTCATAAACATAATTGCCGAAGCAACAGCCTCTGAGGCGTTGACACTTATTTTCCCGAAATCACCCCTTCGTGCCGATTCGGCGTAAAGTAATCCGAGAAGCTTCATTATACATGCCTTAGTCATAATTGGCGACTGCTTCACCGGATTTACACGGTAATTTATCATCTCTTCAAATAAAGCATAATATTCTTCAGGCAATGCTGCACTCAGGAATGAAGGTATTATATCCAGGTATTCATTCATGTAATAAGGATCAAAACGTCTGTGCATCTCTGCAGCATCATGCATTGCAGCCGCATTTTTCTCCGCTGGCTGTGATGCGTTATTGTCGTGCATTGCCATGCTGAAAACACACGAATAACATTCATAATCCAGCTCCGTTGCAACAATCTGCCCCGGACGGTGGAATCTTATGCTGCCCCTTGCTGCCGGGTATTCTTTCCCGTCTATTATGGCAACACCGCCGGCCTTTGTAAATATCTGCAACTCATATTTATAAACAGGCCGCGGCATGGTCCTGTCCCCTTTTTTATGGCGCGGCATCATGGTTTCGCTGCTATACAGCGAGACTCGTTCAAGCTCAGGAGACCATCGGGACAGAGGAAGATACTCCTTTAGTATTTCTATTTCCCTGCCATCATTGCTATTCGACATAATACCACCTTAATAATAAGATTTTAATAAAAAAAGATAACATAGCCTGTATATCTTTCAGATAGATATTATACAATATATTATAATTCAGGTGTTTTATTATTCACGCCCTGTCGGATATCCCGGGACGGAATAATAAAATATCAGGAAAACCTGAAATTTTACGAGGTGGTTATTATGACCAAACAAGACCTGAGAAAATATGCCGCCGGGATCGGTCTCGACATGCTCGGTATTGCCCCGGTGTCAAGATTCGCACAGATGCCCCCCAAAAAACACCCGGCTTCCATTCTCCCCGAAGTCAAATCAGTCATTGTCGTTGGCAGTATGATCCCCAGAGGCGATTACCGGGGTATTGAAGAAGGCACCAACTGGACGTTTGCCGGAAAAAGGGTCAATCCCCGGCAGCTGACCGAGGTAGCCAGATATATCGAACATAATTCCGGATATGAAGCCGTCCCTTTTATTGCAAATAACGCCGCTTCCGCTCCCAAAAGCAGGCCGGTTGCCGAAGGAAGGCCAATACACAATGTTTCCATAAATATGGAATACGCAGCTGTCGCCGCCGGCTTTGGTGAAATCGGACTTTGCGGCCTCCTGCTAACCCCTCTCTACGGCCCGCGCAATGCCCTCGGCATTGTGCTTACCGAGCTGGAGCTTGAACCCGACGACATATTCGACAGAAAAATCTGCGATGGCATTGAATGCGCCAAATGTGCATCCATATGTCCATCAAAGGCAATAAATACTGAAAAGCTTATAACTGTGAATATTTGCGGACATGACTACAAGCTGGCCGAAGTAAACTACAATATGTGCCGCATGTGTCCAAACGGAGCAGCTCCTGACTTTGATGCTAAAATCGGCCAGGAAGAGCTGATGCATGATTTCGCCGGCAACCAGCCAAAAATATTGGAAACCTCAACGGCGCTCACCCGCTCCAATGTGCCCAATATCCTTACAGCCCTTTGCGTCCGGACTTGCATAGCCCATCTTGAAGATGAAGACAAACTTGGGCTGAAATATGCCAATCCCTTCAGGACGAGTCCGCCCTGGATGCTTCAGGCATGGGAAAGGTAACGGCGCCACGAGTACCGGGCAATGTACATCATTGTTTTTACGGACAGCATTGATACCCGAAACACATGAAAGAACAGGTGATTAAAATGGATACAAATAAATCTTTTCAGGCAGTGCCTTCGATTCCCTCCTATATAAAAAACCGCAAAGAGCTGACTTCCGAAATGGTCAAGGCCTACGCAAAAGAACATGGCGCCGACCTTGTTGGAATAGCTCCAATCTCCAGGTTCAGCGGGGCTCCTCCCGAAACACATCCTCTCAATATGTATCCGAAAGCAAAATCGGTAGTGGTTCTTGCAGGCCGTATTCTTGAGGGCTCTTTTAAGGGCATACAGGAAAATGCTGACTGGTCAACCTACTGGATATATGGATATGGCAATGGCATATACGGCCCGCTTACCGGCGCCAAGGAGCTTACCCGCCGTTATGTCGAGTCTTTCGGCTACGAAGCCATGACCTCCCAGGGGGGGCATACAATGCTCCCGCATGAGTCACCCCCGCACAGGCCTCCGGTAGCAAAAGGAAAGCTTCCTTCAAATGTTCTGCTCCACATGAGGCTTACAGCAGCGGCCGCAGGTCTTGGAGAGCTCGGATGGTCCAAGGTCTTCCTTACACCTGAGTTCGGCCCGAGGCAAAGATTTGAGATATTTCTCACCGACGCTGAACTTGAGCCCGATCCACTGTACAAAGAAAACATTTGTACAAAATGTATGAAATGCGTGGATGCCTGCCCCGGGCACGCCCTGTCAAAGACAAAAAAAGTCTCCATACAGATAGAAGACCGGGTTTTTGAATGGGGAGACGTTGATCTTGGTAAATGCAAACTCACTCACTGGGGCCTCAATGAGCTTGCTTCTCCTTTTGTTAAAAAAGATATGCCCGGGTTTAAACTTAACATCGACGAACAGTCTATGATGTGGTATCAAGCCTATAATTTCGGTATGAAACTTTCCAAAAACTCAACTTACCTCAACACAATGTCAACAGGCTTCCAGGAGATCGGCCAGGGCGGCCGTCCCGGAAGCGTTTGCGGCGCCACAGGCTGTATACAGGCCTGTTACGAAATACTTAAAAAAACCGGTAAGATCGGGAAAAATGTAAGAAAAGAATATGAAGAGAGGCAAAGGCTCGCTGCTCTGCAGAAAGACAATGCAAAAACCGGGGATACCGCCGTTAATGATCCCTCATGTACAGGGTGTGCCGGATGCGGCGGAACCGTTTCGAAAGGGGTAGAAAAATAATGCTTTCAAAAGCCAGACTTATGGAATACGCCAAAAAGAGCGGCATAGACGTGGCAGCCGTTGCGCCCGCGTCCAGATTTAAAGTGTCTCCGGAAATCCTTCCTCCACAGTTTTCACCCCTTACCATATTTCCGGATGCCAAAACCGTTATTATCTGCGCCAGGGAAATCCCCCGCGGCGCTTTCAGAGGAATTGAAGAAGGCACTCTATGGCAGCGTTCATCAAGATTTATCGAGCCGGTATATATGTATTCATTCGCGCGCTGCCTCGAAGACGAAGGCTGCATTGCAGTTCCCTCTACACCCCTGGCCAAAGAGAGATGGCCGGAAGGCGTAAAATTCAGGAGCGGCAAAGTTGAACCCAATGTTTATCCAGATATGGATTTTGCAGTAGTGGCATGCGGGCTTGGCGAAATAGGCTATTGCGGGCTTGTCATAACTCCGCAGTTCGGGGTG
>JAQUNY010000159.1:2883-4683 GCA_028717405.1 Eubacteriales bacterium | reverse complement strand
CATGTGGTCACGCGCTTTGAAGGCGGTTTGACCGCTCCGGTGAAATACGGCTTCAGCGGAGCCATCCCGGAGTTTATGAGGAGAAGGCTCGGGTCGTTTCGGGGCACGAGTGAAAAGCTTGGAAGCCTCAGGTGGCCCTTCTGCTCAAAGAATGAAAGATATTTTTCACGTAATTCATTTAATCCTGTTTTCTGCATTGGCATTATTTGCTTATCTCCCTTATCGTGAATGGACGGTTTTTCTGTCATGAGTGGATGGTTCTCCCTGTAAAAATCCCCATGAGCGCGTGGCCCTTTTCTATCATAAGCCCCGTAGATACAGCGCTCACCTCATCATATGCCGGAGCCCCTGTAAGACAGGGGATGGGACAGGGGACGGTTCTGTGTCCTGCGCTCGGTAATCCAAGGCCGATACCGGTTCCTCCGGCGTGGGTGTCAGGGGCAGCAGCACCAGCAGGGCCAGTTCCTTTTCGTGGGGTTTCCTGGTCATTGGGCGTTGTTGAGTCTTCCTGGTCATTGGGCATTATTGAGTCTTCCTGCATAACAGAACACTTCACCACGGAATCAGGTGCCGTAGCAGCCTGCAGAAAATCTTCCATTGCCGCTTCCCTTCCTCTGCTGTCATATATAACAAATGGCACAGGGTCGCCCGTGTGCGTTCGAAGCTCAAGAGGCGTCTGGTGGTCCGGAAGGAGCATTATCCTGTAGCCACCGCCCAGTTTTTCAAGTCCCTCGATAAGCGGTCTCAGCACCTGGCTGTCTATAAGTTCCACCGACCTGACTTTATTTTCGACCTCATGCCTGTGTCCGCATTCATCAGGGGCTTCTATATGTATGTAGACAAAGTCGCTGCCATCTCTAAGCTCCTGAAGTGCCGCCTCAGCTTTCCCGCGGAAATTGGTGCTGATGTTTCCTGTTGCGCCTTTCACATCAACGCTTTTCATTCCGGATGCAATACCGATCCCTTTTACCAGATCCACCGCTGAAATAACGGAACCTTTGAGCCTGTAGGTTTCTTTGAATGAAGGAAGCTTCAGCCTGCTTCCTTCGCCCCAAAGCCATATCGAGTTTGCAGGTCTCAATCCTTTCGCAGCCCGTTTTGCATTTATTCTGTGCCCTGAGAGAAATTCGAAGCTTTCCTTCATCATTTTTATAAAAAGGGAACTGCCGTCTCCATCGGGCAGGTATTTACCTGTTTTCTTTTCAAGTATGTCATGGGGCGGTGTGAGTGCCATTCCTCTTATTCCCATGTTCCAAACCATACAGTGTCTGTAGCTTTTTCCCGGGAAAAATTTTATTCCTTTTTGTGACAGGTGTGCATCCAGTTCCGTTATCATCACAGCGGCGTCTTCGGTTTCTATTTCGTCGCTGCTGTAGTCGATCATTGTTTTTTCTTCATAGGCGCCACTCCCCGACAGTGTCACCAGGTTGCAGCGGAAAGCCAGGTCGTCATCCTTGAGCTCAATGCCCATGCTTATGGCTTCAATCGAAGACCTTCCAGTGTAATATTCCTTCGGGTCATATCCGAAGACTGCCATATTTGCGGTGTCGCTGCCCGTGGGCATTCCCGGTGGTATGGTCCTCACCATTCCTGTTACGCCTTCTCGTGCGAGCATATCCATATCAGGTTTTTTTGCCGTCTGCAGGGGAGTCCTTCCCCCCAATTCGGGCACCGGGTGATCAGCCATGCCATCGCCCAGGAGCACTGCATATTTCATCTGTCTCAATCTCCGATACTGATTTGTTTTTAATTATTAACCCATGCCTGCATATTTGCTGCGTGCCTTCATATTTGCTGCGT
>JAQUNY010000159.1:0-2783 GCA_028717405.1 Eubacteriales bacterium | reverse complement strand
CATTCCTGAATATTTGCCGCATACATATTGCATATATTCTGTAAAGCTATATAAATGCTGCATAGCTGTATGAGTATGATGCAGAGCCAAATAAGTATGCTGCATGATTATATTCGCATGTTGAATATCTACATAAGTATGCTGCATGGCTACATTAGTATGCTGAGCAAAACACCCGCTGCGATCGCAGATCCTATAACACCAGCCACATTTGGCCCCATGGCATGCATAAGGAGAAAGTTCTGGGGATCAGTTTCCTGCCCCACTCTCTGAGAAACACGTGCCGCCATAGGTACAGCTGAAACTCCCGCTGAGCCGATAAGTGGATTGACTTTACCGCGAGTAAACAGGTACATCAGTTTTCCGAAAAGCACTCCACCTGTAGTTCCCACAATAAACGCAGCTAAACCCAGGAGTATTATGCCAAGCGTCTTGGGCGATAAAAAATTTTCTGCTTTTGCTGTCGCTCCAACGGTAAGCCCCAAAAATATCGTGACAATATTGATGAGCTCATTCTGCGCAGTCTTGCTGAGACGCTCAGCCACGCCGCTTTCACGTATCAGATTCCCCAGCATGAGCATCCCGACAAGCGGAGCCGACTCCGGAATCAGGAATGCTACCGCAATTGTTACTATTATCGGGAAAATTATCTTCTCCGTTTTTGATACCGGCCTTAACTGCTTCATGACCACAGATCGTTCTTTCTTTGTTGTGAGCAGTTTCATAATCGGCGGTTGAATAACCGGTACAAGAGCCATATATGAATACGCTGCTATTGCTATGGAGCCAAGCATCTCAGGTGCCAGCTTTGACGCCACAAATATGGCTGTCGGGCCATCAGCACCTCCTATTATACTGATTGAGCCTGCCTCCTGAGGAGTAAATCCCATGGCAGAAGCTCCGATAAATGTGGCAAATATCCCGAGCTGGGCTGCCGCTCCCAAAAGGAGGCTCTTCGGGTTGGCAATCAGCGGCCCGAAATCAGTCATCGCGCCTATCCCAAGAAATATGAGCGGCGGATATATCCCAAGCTTGACCCCCTGGTACAGGTAATAGATAAGACTGCCTTCATCATAAGAGCTCAGATTTGCCATCGGCACATTGGCCAGAAGCATACCGAACGCAATGGGCAGAAGCAGCAGAGGCTCATATTTTTTTACCACTGCGAGATATACAAGTATAAGCGAAATAATTATCATGACATATTGCTGCCATGTACCGTTTAGGATGCCGGATCTTCCTATCAGATTGCCTATGGCTTCATTAAAATCAGCGAGCATCCGCACCACCCTCAAAAGGGATAAGCAGCTCATGCCTTCCGGCCATGTTCCAGGCAGACGCCCCTGCAGGGGCTCTTCTGAATGATTTCACTATTATCCCGAACCTGTTAGCAAAGTTTGTACTGTTTTCTTCATAATATGCATATATGGCGGCTGTTATGGCTGCAGCTATACGATCGTCCTCAATACTGCCAGCAATGATGTCTTCTGCCTTTACCGGCTCTTTTGACTGAGCTTTCGTTCTGCTGTTGCCGGCGGATAGCCTGGCTGCGGCATATCCTGCCGCAGCCGACGCAGCCGACGCAGCCGCTGTCGAAGCCAGGGCTTTTCTCATTTTTCTCCCTGTTAGCAGGCTGAAAAGAGATATTATCAGCGCCAAAAGGATCAATGCTGCGAACACAACTGTAAGACCAACTATAGTAACACTTCCGGCTAAATTCATCCGGACACCTCCAAACACAGATTTCAGCTCCAAATTACACATTCACAATGCGATGTCTCGTGCGTTTAAAAAACAACGCATTATATGAGAAGTTATCATAATAACCTGTAATAGTCAATTAAAAAGTAACCGCCCGTATACTCGCCAATACACTCGCAAGTATATCCACCCGAGTATCCACCCAAGTATCCACGCAAGTATCCGCCCGAGTGTTCACGCAAGTACCCGCCCGAGTGTTCACGCGAGTACCCGCCCGAGGATCCGCCCGTTTTCGCGCCCGAGGATCCTCCCGTTTTCCCATCCGTTTTCCCATCCGTTCCCCGCCCGACATACCGGGCATACCCAAAAGGTACCCATCTGAAGCACCAGTCTTGGAACAGTTTGACCTGCAGGCTCAATTGCTTTTTATACTCCAAAAATCCCTGCCCTCAGAGCAATAATGTATATCGCCGCCATAAATATAAACATGCCGGCTACCGACAACAGGGGCCATTGCCGCATAACAGAAACGGCATCCGCAACGGGCTTGCCGGACGGCGGTATTTCGACAGCTGTATCGTCGGTCACCTTCCGGAAAAGTTTAAGCAGGGCCCTTACAACAGCTATTCCAACTGCCACAAACACAACGAGCATTGCCGCTTCGGCAGCGCCTATCTTCTCAGTAGCGGAGCCGAACAATTCGGTATCATTACGTGTAGCGTAAAGTATCGATTCGGCAATGGCATTATTCAGAAAGTGTGCGAGTACACCTGCAAAAATGGAGTTCGTCCGTATCACATATATCCCAATCACTATTCCTATCAGTATCGGCCCCAGCAGGTTCGAAACATCAAAATGAAATATGCCGAAAAGTATTGCTGTGATTACAACGGCCCTCATACTTCCCCTGTTTTCATATGCGCTTAGCATTACTCCCCTGTGCAGCAGCTCTTCACAAATAGCAGGTGTCAAAGCCACTATGAACAGGCCTCTCAGATAATCATATAAGGTGACAGGTATCGGTATTTGCTGGGCAGGCACTTCCCCTATATATTGGAGCAGGTATATTATGATGCCATTTA
>JAQUNY010000158.1 GCA_028717405.1 Eubacteriales bacterium | reverse complement strand
CCTTCCAGAACTTGTTCTCTCTGATGGACATAAGCGAACGCAGGAATTACTCCAGTCACTGTATTAATTATAGTATCACAACGGCATGTGGAAAATCAAGTGATAAAAAGGGCGAGAGACACGTAAGACAGGGGATGGGACAGGGGACGGTTCTGTGTCTTACAATGTTTCCCTCAACTTGGTTAACAAGACACAGAACCGTCCCCTGTCTTATCCTGTTGCACAGGATAACATTTTTTGTTATAGTCCTGGTTATATCGATCAGAGAGGCAGTGTATTGAAATGTTGGAATGTATAAGCAAATGGAAAAATAAAACTGACGAAAGCTTCAGAATTATAGCCTTTGGCTCCAGCAATACCGAGCTTTCTCTGGCAAACGGCGGTTACCACAGCTGGACTGAATGGCTTGATATCGGCATGCGGATGAGTATTGGAAGACATGCTTGCGTAATAAACAGAGGTATTGGCGGCGAAACATCCTCAAATCTCCTTGACAGGATCAGCAGGGATGTTATTTCGTTTACACCTGCTATAGTCATAATAACTGTTGGTGGCAACGATATTTTTAAAGGATTAAGCATCAATCAATATAGAGAAAATCTTATAAAAATATGCGGAATGATTTCCAACACAGGCGGCCAGCCCATGCTGCAGACTTATTATTGCCCGGTTTACCATTTAAGTCAGGATCTTGGATTTAAAGCAAAATTCGAGAGCTATATGGATGTTAACCGTCAGCTTTCAGACAGTTTAGGCCTTACACTGCTGGACCAGTATACACATTTTCTGAAATTATATGAAGAAGATCCCCTGGCATATGCCGGGCTGATGCGTGACTGGATGCATCCCGGGAATCTGGGAAACTTCATAATCGCACAAAACATTTTGAAAACATTTGGTCTTAACACACTGCCCGCACCTGCATATATGAAGGCACAGGCAGAAGGATTGCCGCCTTTATTCAAGCAATACTTTAATTGACAGATGTAACCCCGTGATCTTATAGGCTTCATGATTCAGGTTGCCAGCCGAAACAACAAAACAACAGTACCTTGGACATCAACTTTTTCAGCTTGCATTTTTCATACCTGTTAATTTTCTGTATTAACAGTTAGCCTGAAGTTCCTGATTTCAACGGAATTTCCCGCCCTGTTCGCCGCAGTCCCTTCTGTGTTGGTAACAAATAACAATACCAGGTCCATTTGCTTCGCAATGATCGGCGTCGCCAAATTAACAGGGATCTTGACTTGTGTCCAGTCTTCGTTCATCAAAATGCCATTGGCTTTATAATCGCCTGTAAACCAATACGCAGTAGTCCCGTCCCATAGATTTCCATTAAAGCACACGCCTAAATCATTTTCAAACCTTTCCATTTTCGCCTCAAATTCTATGTAGGCGTTTGATATGGGTACTTCCTGGAATCCATTTCTTATAGTGGCTTTAATGCCAGTCTTGCCGATAGCGTCTATTGAAAACTTTGGCGGCACAGGCAACGTGTCGTTTGCAGCTAAAGACACGTTCAGGATATCATTTTCATAAGAATGTCCGATAACGCCATGCTCTTCAAACTCCGTAAATGCCGCATCTCCAAATCCTCTTATTATAGGCGGGCCGGCATTATACTCAAGGCCATTTACGACAATGTGGTTCATCGGATTGTTGTGTTCATTCATCACAATTCTTCTTGTGAGGAGAGCTTTATCCAAAAATTGTTGGGAAAGCTGGTTTGAATCATTGTAATGCTGATCCCTGAGAAGATTAACATCATTGAATTTCGCAGTTGGCTGAACCTTTATCAGTGCTATAGGAGAGGCATACCCGCCATCAGAATGTTTGATGCTCTGACCAACAGTACCGATGACCATATTATTGCTTCCGTCAAGTACAATGTCATATCCGTCTCCTAAAGCTTTGTTATTTCCTATCAAGTTGAGACTGGTGATCACATTGCTTTTGACATTCACACCATCAAAAATTATTCCACTGTAATAGTTCTCATGAACACTGGCATTTGTTAAATGTATCGCCTTTGCATTCTGGGCGAATTTCACGCCGGCATATTCACTGCCGGCTATTCCATTGGTCCATATCCTGCAATCCAAAACAGAACCTCCGCCGGCTGTAAACAACATGCCGTTTTGTTCATTATCATAAAAATCACAGTTAATAATTCTTGTCATAGAAGCATTGATTCTTATTCCATTGGCTTTACCTCCTCTTGAAATAACACTTGTGATGTGAACATTAAGCATTCTGTCTATAAATATACCGTCACCGGTAAAATTAAAAATCCACAGTTTTTCCAGAGTAGCATAAAAACCTGTTCCCTTGGTATCATATACATGAATTCCTCCGCAGCCACTGTAATTCCCGACCATTCGAATGTTCTTCAGCGTTCCGCCCTTCCCGCTGCACTCGATCGCATATCCATCTGTATTATAGAAAAACATATATGTGGCCGTCCTGTCATTGCCATCGAGGACAGTATGGCCTTCCAATGTTCTGTTGTCTCCCAGTTCGATCCCCTTGTTAAAGCGGTAATTTCCGGAAGGGAAGTATAAAACTTTATATGTTCTAAGCAATTGCTGTACCAAATCCGAGCAATCACGTATTCCCGTGTTATCAACACCTTTGTCAACAACATTTATCCAATAAATATCGCCTGGATACGCGGCTTTTGTCACAGTATGCCTGCCGCCGGCAGTTAAGGTAAAAATACCTGCGAACAATATTATACAAATTGTTCGAAATATCCTGCCACTTCTTTTCAGCCAGATTGATTTTGTCATTTTTCTCATTTTAATTTTCTCCCCAAATCATGATTACATACTATTCCAAAGAAATACACGTAAGACAGACATACATACATTCATACATACATTCATTCGTACACACATACATACATACATACATACATAAATGTATGCGTGCATTCATATTATATGGCTGCATCTTACATATAAAAATGCAATAATAAAACTATTTGTCATTTTCATACATTTGTCGGTTTAATGAAGGCTGAACAGGCAGGAAATTCTCCGTGAAGCATGGTATGGGCTTATTTTTTTGGGAGTTTTATGGTATAAAAATTTTCCCAGAGGCTTGCTTTCATTTATAGCAAAACGTATAATGGGAGTAATAAGGTATATGGAATAACCCAGAGGTGATATGCATGCCAAAACAAATACATGTGCGCATTGATGATCGCATATATGAAACACTGGCCGAGTACGCCACAGTAACAAAGAAGCCTGTACAGGATTGCGTTACCGAAGCACTGGTTTTGCTTTTTGACGATAAATATAAGGAAAAATGTGGTCAGCAGGGAAGGTTTACCTTCATAGACCTGTTTGCAGGGATCGGCGGAATGCGTATTGCTTTTGAATCAAATGGAGGCAGGTGCGTATTCTCCAGCGAATGGGACAGATACTGCCAAAAGACATATTTCGACAACTTTGGGGTCCTCCCTCATGGCGACATAACAAAGATAGACGAAAAAAAGGATATCCCGGACCATGACGTATTGGTTGCAGGATTCCCCTGTCAGCCTTTCTCTATAGCAGGGGTATCAAAGAAGAAAAGCCTTGGCAAAGAAACCGGTTTTCTGGACAAAACTCAGGGTACCCTCTTCTTCGATGTTGTCCGCATAATTAATGAAAAACGCCCAAAAGCTTTCCTTCTTGAAAATGTTAAAAATCTGCGAAGCCATGACAAGGGTAATACCTGGCGGGTTATTATGGAATCACTTAATGAACTTGATTACGAAATTTTCTCAGAGGTACTGGATGGTCAGCTGTTCTCGCCTCAACATCGGGAAAGGATTTTTATAACCGGATTTGATCGGAAAAGATACGGTAACAACATCAATTTCGATTTTAGCATCCAGACGCCCCAAAAATCGCCCAAAGTAAAAGACATCCTGGAGAGTACTGTTGACAAAAAATATACTCTGTCAGACCATCTGTGGCAGTATTTGCAGGACTATGCAGCAAAGCATCAGGCAAAGGGGAATGGATTTGGGTATGGATTAGCCGGTCCTGACGGAGTAACACGAACTCTGAGTGCACGCTATTATAAAGACGGGTCGGAAATACTTATCCCGCAAAATGGTAAAAACCCACGCAGGCTGACACCGAGGGAATGCGCCCGCCTCCAGGGGTACGATGACAGCTTTGTCATATCTGTTTCTGATACACAGGCATATAAGCAATTTGGAAATTCCGTCGTTGTTCCACTGGTAAAAGCGGTGGCAGCCAGAATGATACATACGATGGAATCCATGCCGGAGAATGAAAACAGGAGAGAACAAATTGGATAAAGGGCTGAATTCAATAAAGGCAATTGAAGCTGTTAATAAAGGGCAGATTGCTTATTGTAAATTTCTTTCTGCTAATGATACCGGAGAAACAGGAGGCCACCAATCTGGGATATATATAGCAAAAAATGCGATAAAAATCCTTTTTGATGAACCGGGCATCAAAGGAGAAAATAAAGAAAGATTTGTAAAAATAAAATGGCAGGATGACTTTACAACTAACAGCCGGTTTATATATTATGGCTCCGGTACGCGTAACGAATATCACATAACTAACTTTGGAAAAGGTTTCCCTTATCTCAGGCCTGAACATACCGGAGATTTATTTGTTCTGGTTAAATGCGCATCAGAAGACTATTCTGCTTATATACTTGAGACTGACGA
>JAQUNY010000157.1 GCA_028717405.1 Eubacteriales bacterium | reverse complement strand
TGAATGCAATCTCCTCCCGGCAGCTTCAGCCTCTTCAGCAGTTTCAGCCTCTTCAGCCTCTTCAGCCGTTACAGCAGCTGCGGCCTTTTCAGGAGCCGCGGCCGCTGCAGCCTTAGTCAAGGCAGCCGTGATCAACACCCGTATTTGCCGGTGATCATGCCAGCATATGCGCCGACATGGCCTTTAGGAAATCCAGCTTCGCCATCATCACAGGAAGCGGGCAATGCCTCTCGCCGGGTATCTCAAAGTTAAACAGGCCTTCATAACCGATTTCCTTTATTGCCCCGGTCACATCAGCCCAGTCGACCTTCCCTTTGCCATAGGGCATCATATGCTGGTCGCTCTTGCCTTCATTATCGGCAATGTGCAAGGCCTTCAGGTACTTCCCGGCTTTTTTGATAAATTCCGACTGGCTTCCTCCGGCTATATTCAGATGCCCGGTATCAAGGCATATCCCAAGCTGCGCGGTGCCGGCGGCCTCTATCAATCCCAGCAGGTCCTCACATGTAGTATAGCGCGTGAACAGGTTTTCAAGACATATCGTCATGTCCGTACCCTTTATATGCCCGCACAGCTGACGCAGCGCCGCCGCATTCGCTTCAAGGATTTCACCGGTACTCTTTCCTTCATCCTGCATCTGCTTGCCCCCGGGATGAAGCACCGCGCGCTTTACTCCGAAACCTGCGAAAAGATCGAGCCACTCCTTCAGCTTTTTAATGACAGGCTCCTGTGGAATAGCGGCGATGTCACAGGTAAGCCAGAGGTGTCCCTGCGGGAAAGACATGCCGAGGTCAGATGCATATTTTCTGAATTTTTCGCCCTCCTCAAAAGGCTTTCCCCTTTCCATAACAACAGCGGAATGTTCATTGGATATTTCGGAGAAATGCCATCCCGCCGACAAAAATGCTCTGACCATTTCTTCGGGCGTCATGTCGTAAAAATACGACGACCATACACCAGGTATAATTTTATTCATGAGCTGCTTTATTGCGCCTGAGCGACGCGCCTCCCTCTGTATAATATTTTTTCATATATTTTGCCAGCCTGCTCCGGCTGCTCAAATGGAATTATCATTTCCATGAATGAGTAATATTTTTCAAAAGCCCCCACCTCGTCAAGGTTATGAGCGTCACTGCCAAAGGATATCCTGACTCCTTTCTTCAGGCACTCTTCATAGAAAAGCGGGTCATTCTCATTTTTGTGAAAATTGAGCTCCGCCGCAGCTCCGTATTGCGCCAGCATTTCGGCAAGCGGTCTGAAAAGGTGTTTGGGTACTTCCTTTTTCTTCTTCTGAAAATACCTGAAAGGGTGGGCCAGCACATCGGCACCTGCTCGGAGAAGCATCTCGTTAGCCCACATAAATCCGGCTTCGGAACCCGGCTCATAAACAGCCGGCAGAAAATGTACTGCCCCGACAACAATATCCCAGCAATCCATATCTTCCTCAAATAACGTCAGCCTGCCGTTACAGTCAACTTCTGCTTCAACACCCACGAGTACCTGTGGTGAGCGAAATTTTTCAACAGTCCGCCTGTAATCTGGCATCCTGTTCAGCGGCGTTTCCCTGTTCATTGCCATAATGCCGGTATCGTCAATAAACTTCCCCGCCCAGTAGTCTTTGGATGACACATAAAGCTGTCCGGCATGCTCAGTAAAGGCTATCATACTGAGGCCTTTTTCTGCCGCACGTTTAATGTTGCCTTCAGGGGTCACATTTTCACTGCAATATGCGAAATTAGTGTGTGTATGTAAATCCGCCGCTTTATAACTGCTTTCCTTCATTATATTATGTGTCCTTATATTACATGTCCTTATTATATTATGTGTCCTTGTATTACGTGTCCTTATATTATGTGTCCTTCTTCTCATATTGGCCATAAAACCCGCGATGACAGCCTTCAACCCTGCCTGCAGCCATCAGTTCAGGTTATAATGACACTAATCAGGTTTTAATGATCCGTGCCCCGTCCGGAGTATCTTCAATAGTAATGCCCTTTGCCTTCAGGATATCCCTGATTTCATCTGCTGTCTTCCAATCCTTTTCCGCCCTGGCTTTGTTCCTTTTATCCACAAGCTCCAGCACCTGCTTTTCAACTTCCTGATCTTCAGCTTGTCTCCCCATGCTCTTTCCGGACATAACTTCTTCAGCTTTGTCGAGGTCAAGGCCAAGTACACGGTCCATTTTCATCAGAACATCATAGATTTGTTTTGATTTTAAAGATTTTTTAACGGTATTCCAGACAATCCCCAGGGCTTTCGGAATATTCAGGTCGTCATTTATAGCTTCCTCAAATTCCTTCAGGCAATTTTCGGCTTCAGCAGAGACAGACACACCTGCCGGGGAAGACGAGGCAGCAGCCGCCTTATGGGCCAGGACTCCCTCGTAAAGTCTCTCAAGCGATGTCTGGGCAGCCCTGAGCGAGTCCCATGTAAAGTTGAGCTTGCTCCTGTAATGCGCGTTCATGCAAAAATATCTGAAGGCAAGAGGCACAAAGCCTTTTTCCTGTAAATCGGCTATTGTATAAGTGTTCCCAAGACTTTTGGACATTTTGCCATTGTCGACAAGCAGGAACTCTCCGTGCATCCAGCAGTTGACTGTCTTCTTCCCGGCAAGTGCTTCAGACTGGGCAATTTCATTTTCATGATGAATGGGTATGTGGTCGACTCCCCCTGTATGTATGTCAAAAATGTCGCCCAGGTATTTCCTCCCCATAGCCGAACACTCGATGTGCCAGCCTGGATACCCCATGCCCCAGGGACTGGGCCACTGCATTATGTGCTCTTTTGAAGCCTTTTTCCATAAAGCGAAATCAGCCGGATGATGTTTTTCTTCATTTACTTCAACACGGCTTCCCGCAAGCTGTTCTTCCAGATCGATCCGTGAAAGCCTGCCATATCCTGGAAATTTCATTATGTCGAAATATATCCCGTCGCTGGTTTCATAGGCAAAGCCTTTGTCAACAAGGGCTTCGACATATTCAATCATTTCACTTATATTATCTGTTGCCTTTGCAATGATTTCGGGCTTTTCTATATTAAGCAGTGCGATGTCGCGGAAAAAAACTTCGGAAAAATATTCGGCTATTTCGTACGGGGTTTTTCCGGTTTCCTTCGCTGTTCTTACTACCTTGTCTTCGCCTTCGTCCGCATCTGAAACCAGATGCCCTACATCTGTGACATTCATGACATGCTTCAGCTTCAGGCCGTTATATTTCATGACACGCCTGAGAAAATCCATAAAGACATATGTCCGCATATTACCTATGTGGGCATAGCCGTAAACTGTCGGTCCGCAGGAGTAAATCGAAGCAACGCCTTTTTTCAGCGGCACAAATTCTTCTTTAGACCTGGTCAGTGTATTATATATGATCATTTCCGGCTTCAAGCCTCCCCGTTATTTTTTTTGCCGGCATTAAGCATAGCTTCGATAATTTCAAGCCGCTTCTGGATTTTCTCCATTTCCTGGCATACCGGGTCCGGGGTATGTATCTGATCAAGCTCCTCAGAAGGAGCCAGCCTCATACCGTTCCTCCTGACAGGCCTTGCCTTCGACCCCGTAACCGTGGTGTTGGGTTCAACATCACACACAACGACCGATCCCCCACCTATCATGGCATTGTCGCCGACTTTAAGAGGTCCGAGGATGACGGCGCCGGCGCCGATAAGCACATTGCTCCCTATAGTCGGATGTCTCTTCCCTGTGTCCTTGCCCGTCCCGCCCAGCGTTACACTGTGATATATAGTGCAATTATCTCCTATCTCAGCAGTCTCTCCAATGACGACCCCCATCCCGTGATCGATAAAAAGGCTTTCACCGATTTTTGCTCCCGGATGGATTTCAATGCCTGTGAAAAACCGGCTGATTTGAGAGATCAGCCTTGCAAGAAAAAGAAACCTGTGTTTGTAAAGGCAATGGGCGATCCTGTGCATAAACAGAGCGTGAAAGCCCTGATAGAGCAACATGACCTCCAGAATATTCCTTGCCGCCGGATCTTTTTTTGTTATATTGCGTGCATCACGAATTATTCCCATTTGCGATTCCCCGTGCTGTACAAGCCTGCCGCAGCAAAATCAATGTTTTTTCCTGTTTTATTATACACCATATACCCGTTATCATGCACATAACACACATTCTCATAATGCATATAATGCACATGTACACGATATACCCGGCTATGCAGCCACATTGCCGCGAAAGCCCTATAAAAAGCCCCGTCTTCATGCTTTCGCACAGAGGCGGGGCAATTGCCAAAGCGGACCGGCCGCTGACCGGACAGCCCGCTTTTAATTTTATACCCAAAATGCCGTTTGCTATATTTTGACACCTAGCCCCTAAGCCAGGTGGGTGCCCCCCCGATGGTTTCAGCCTTCCTCGGCCGTCGCACCGGGATAAACTCCCGGTGTCGGAATTACCTTGAGGCCCGGCATCTGCCTTCTGGAAAGAGCTCCCGATTCAAATGTGTAGGTTCAAAATAATAGCGTTTCACGAGCATTTCAGGCATTAAAAAATCTTTTCAACTAGATTATAACACTGCAGAGCGGATTCGGCAAGCTAAGACTTTCACATAAGTTCTGACACATAAGTTCTGAAACTCCTGTGTTCTGACACTCCAAGATTGACAAAGCATACTACGTGCCCGAAGTCCGTTCAAATATTTTACCCGCAAAATACCGCGGTATATTCGTAATCGCTCCATTCTTC
>JAQUNY010000156.1 GCA_028717405.1 Eubacteriales bacterium | reverse complement strand
CCGCTCTTCCGATCTATTGTTTTTTATCATCTGCACTGCCGCCATCATCCAGCTCATCTACATCTTCTGCATCGCCTGCAATGTCTGCCTCAGCGGCTTCATCTGCCTCAGCTGTAACGCTTACTTTGCCTGCTCCGCCGTCAGCTTCACCTTCACTGTTTTCACCGCCGCCATTGCCCCCATCTTCGTCGCCATCGCCACCGTCGTCGCCGCCATCATTTTCTGCGTCTGCGTCTGCGTCTGCGTCTGCGTCTGCGTCTGCGTCCGCGTCCGCGTCCTCGTCCGCGTCCTCGTCTTCCTTGACAATGCTTGCTATGCTGACAACATTTATATCCTGCCCGACTCTCATCAGCTTAACTCCCTGTGTCGACCTGCCCAAAATACTGACATCGGAAACATTCATCCTTATAACAGTACCATCTGAGCTTATCAGCATTATGTCTTCTTCTTCGTCAACAAGCCTCATCCCTGCAGCCTTTCCGGTCTTGGCGGTTATCCTGTACGTCAGTATTCCCTTGCCGCCCCTTGTCTGCAGCCTGTACTCACTGATCTCGGTCCTTTTGCCAAATCCGTTTTCCGTCACAACCAGCAGGTAGCGCTTCCCTCCGCAGACATCCATTCCTATCACAAAATCAGACTCGTCAAGGCGTACGGCTTTAACTCCCTGTGTTGCCCTTCCAACAGCCCTGACATCCTGTTCCCTGAATTTTATGGACATCCCTTCCCTTGTTACGATTACAATATCCTGCCCTCCGTCTGTAAGCCTTACATCTATGAGCTCATCGCCGTCTCTCAGCACAACTGCGGTAAGACCACCCTTCCTTATATTGTCGTACTTCATCAGGTCGGTCTTCTTTATTATTCCGTTTCTAGTCGCCATGATGAGGAATTTCCCTTCATCATAATGACGGACCGGAATAACCGCAGTTACTTTTTCTTCAGGACCGAGCTGCAGCAGGTTGACAATCGCAGTGCCTTTTGCCTGACGGCCGGCTTCATGTATTTCGTAAGCCTTGAGCCTGAATACTCTTCCTTTGCTGGTGAAGAACATTATGTAATCATGCGTTGAGGTTATGAAAATGTCCTCGACAAAATCCTCTTCCCTTGTGCTGATGCCGGTCTTCCCCTTCCCGCCCCTTTTCTGGCTGCGGTATGTATCCAGCGGAAGCCTCTTTATATAGCCGAAATGAGTGAGGGTTATTACTACTTCCTCCTCATTGATGAGGTCTTCATCCTCTATTTCGTCCTCATCGGCAACGATCTCAGTCCTTCTCGGGTCGGCATATTTGCCCTTCAATACAATCAATTCATCCTTGATAATACCGAGGACCAGACTTTCGTCTGATAAAACTTCTTTATAATATTTGATGTCGTTTTGCAGTCTGGCATACTCTGTCTCTATTTTTTCGCGTTCAAGGCCCGTTAACCTTCCCAGCCTCATGTCCACGATAGCGTCTGCCTGTCTGTCACTGAGTCCGAACCTGGCCGAAAGCGCCTTCTTTGCCTCATCTTCGGTTTTTGATGCCCTGATTATCCTGATGACCTCGTCGATATGGTCAAGCGCAATCAGAAGGCCTTCAAGGAGATGAGCCCTGGCCTCGGCCTTTTCAAGGTCAAACCTTGTCCGGCGTACTATTATTTCTTCCTGGTGCTTTATGTAGTGATCGATTATCTGCCTTAAATTCAATGTTGCGGGCTCATATTTACCCTGCCCGGCAGGTACGATTGCCAGCATGTTTACAGAAAATGCCATCTGCATCTGCGTGTTCTTATAAAGCTGGTTAAGCACAACGTTGGCATTAGCTTCCCTTTTAAGGTCCATCACGATTCGGACGGCATCATCCCTTCCTGACTCATCGTTGACACCGGCCAGCCCTTCTATCGTTCTTTCTTTGGCCAGCTCGGCGATTTTTTCGATGAGGCGGGCTTTGTTGACCTGGTACGGCAATTCGGTCACGATTATCCTCTGCCTGTTGCCATGCGGTTCTATCACCGCCCTGCTCCGTACGACTATGCGGCCTCTTCCCGTAAGGTAGGCATCGCGTATCCCCTGTCTGCCCATTATAATGCCGTATGTGGGAAAATCAGGGCCTTTTATGATCCTGCTCAGCTCTTCTGATGTTGTCTCCGGATTTTCAATGATTTTTACAATACCATCAATAACCTCGCCCAGATTATGAGGCGGGATGTTTGTCGCCATGCCTACAGCAATACCGGATGACCCGTTTACAAGAAGGTTCGGGAATCTTGACGGCAGTACTACAGGTTCTGTTTCATGATCATCATAGTTGGGCTTGAAATCCACAGTGTCTTTATTTATGTCCTGCAGCATTTCCATCGCCATTTTCGAAAGCCGCGCTTCCGTGTACCTCATTGCCGCCGGGGAGTCGCCGTCCCGTGAGCCGAAATTTCCATGAGGATCTATCAGCATATACCTGAGGGAAAAATCCTGCGCCATTCTCACAAGGCTGTCATATATGGCCGCGTCGCCATGCGGATGAAACTTGCCCATCACCTCGCCGACAGAAGTCGCCGATTTTCTGTGTGCCTTGTCGGGGGTGTAGCCAAGATTGTACATGGCGTAAAGGATCCTTCTGTGCACAGGCTTAAGTCCGTCCCTGACATCGGGAAGGGCCCTGTCCACAATAACGCTCATGGCATATTCTATGAAATAACGCTTCATTTCAGCTTCTATATCGACAGGAATCACTCTCTGTTCAACTACAGGTATCATATCGTCAGACATTTTTTGTTGTAATAACCTCGTTTTATATTTAATCGGCTCTGTGCCACCTGTCACCAGATTAAAAGACAGCCACCGAACATTATATCAAATGCCTGATTTTGTTACAAGGTCAGGACGGATGGAATTGTGTCAGGACGGATGGAATTGTCGCGCGCAGAATTATCGGGCCGGAAGTATAGGGGGCGAAATCACCGGAAGTATCGGGGGCGATCACAGCGGCTGAGCTTCAGGTTTACCGGCTCTCCTGGGATATTTGGGAGGTGTTTTTCCTGTTTTTCTTACGATATACAGCGTCCTCCGGAAATCACTGAAGGGCAGCTTTATTCGTACTTCTTTTTCTATCTCTCCTCCAAGCAGCCTGAGTGCATTCACCGCACGACCCGTCTCGCTTTCTGCATTTGAATTTGCAAATGCATTTGTATTTGCATCTGCATCGGGGGCCGGGCCCTTCATCGCAATAAATATTCCGCCTTCTCTGACAAGGGGAAGGCAGTATTCCGCCAGGACCGGCAACGTTGCAACGGCCCTGGCCGCAGCTATGTCAGCCTGTTCCCTGAAAAGCAGATTTTTTCCCGCATCTTCAGCCCTTAAATGTATGGCTTCAACTTCGATCTTCCCGCTTATACTGCTTATGCTGCTGATGCTGTTGCTGCTGTTTATGCTATTGCTGATACTGATGTTGCTGCTTTTCCCATATCCAAGTTTTCCGATTACCGCTTCCAGAAATTTTACTCTCTTGGCCAATGCGTCAATCAGGTCAGTTTTGCAGTTTCTCCGCTCAAGGGCAATTGCTGCGGGAATGCCCGGAAATCCTGCTCCCGACCCGACATCGGCAATTCTGAACCTGCTCCCTGCGCCGCGAAAATCAGTTGTTTTAATATATTCTTCCATTATATAAGGCATAAGCGACAACGAATCGACAAAATGTTTTACTATTATGTCGCGCCTGTCTTCTATTGCCGTGAGATTGATGTGCTTATTCCATTCCTCAAGCATGTCCATAAAAAGAAAGAATCTGCCAACCTGTTCTTCATCCAGCTCTACTCCAAAACTTTCAGCCCCTCTGATCAGGAGTTCCTCTTCGCCCATATTTCTGTATGCGGCAACTTCAGCACCATTCGCACTATCTGAACTATCCGCACTATCTGCATTATCCGCATTATCCGCATTATCCGCATTATCTGCATTATCTGCATTATCTGCATTATCTGCATTATCTGCATTATTTATCATGACCTGCTCCTCGTATTTATCCTGCATTAGTAATATTTCGGCTGTCTTTTCTGCTGTCAGTCCCGGTTGTCTGCCACTTTAATCTTTCAGGTGGATAAGCAGTACCGCAATGTCTGCCGGCGACACCCCTGAGATGCGGGAAGCCTGTCCAATTGAAACCGGCCTTATCCGGTCAAGCTTTTGCAGCGCCTCTGTACTTATCCCATGCATACCCTTATAATTCACACCCTCGGGTATTATTCTGTTTTCGAGCTTTCTGAACTTTTCTACCTGCTCTCTTTGCCTTCTGATATAGCCATCATATTTGATCGATATACCAACCTCTTCAGCCTGTGCAGACGCCAGCAAAGGCCTGTCCGGATCGATTTCAGCAAGTGCTTCATATGTAACTTCAGGGCGCCTGAGCACAGCCGCCAGCTTAAGTCCTCCTGCTCCGGCTGCTGAACCGGCCACAGTCACGGCTGCCTCTCCAGCTTCCCTGGCCACAGGGACCTTCTGTGCCTTGTTATCATCCTGAACATAAGACACAGAACCGTCCCCTGTCTTATGTGCCTTGTTATCCTCCTGAACATAAGACACAGAACCGTCCCCTGTCTTATTGGAACAGTCCCCTGTCTTATTGCCTGCTTTGCCGAGGAAAGCCTGCAGCTTATCTGCTGTGACTGCCCCTTTTATTACAGGTGTGTTTTCAAGCCTTGTTATCTCATCATTGATGTTTTTCCATTTTCTATTGAATCTCTCATATCTGTCTTTGCTTATAAGTCCCAGCTCGTATCCATAGGGCGTGAGCCTTGCG
>JAQUNY010000155.1 GCA_028717405.1 Eubacteriales bacterium | reverse complement strand
CTGGCGCCTTTAATTACCGGAGCGCATATCCATTCGGAAATATATGGATCAGATCATTGCCCTGTTGAGCTTTCTATGAATCTTTAAAGACAGCAATTTTTTTGCCGCCTTTATTATATGCCTCTCCTGAATATTACCTTTCCGCCGATAATTGTCATCTGAACATTAATATCCTCATTAAAAATAATCAAATCTGCATCTTTACCTTTTTCAAGGGAGCCTTTACCATCCATCCCTGTTATCCGGGCGGGATTACAGGAAGCCATCCGGATCGCCTCCGGCAGTGTTGCCCCGGCCAGCCTGACCATGTTGCGCACAAGCCTGTCCATTGTTGCTATACTGCCTGCAAAGCACTCCATACCGGGCATCCAGGCTACACCGTCTTTAATAACAACTTCCTGGCCGTTCCTGATGCTTCCGATAACAGATTTTTCTGCATCAGTGCCGGCCGCACGCATCGCATCGGTAATAAGGATGATCCTGTCAGCCCCAATATTCTTATATATCATTTGAAGCAGTGGGGCAGGGAGATGCATCCCATCAGCTATTATTTCAACTATAAGCCTGTCATCAATGTATGCGCTTTCGATGGCTCCGGCCCGCCTGATGCCTTTAATGCGCCGGACTCCCGACATCCCGGAATAAAAATGTGTAAGAAGCCTGTATCCGTGATTATACGCTTCCTCGATCTGCTCGTAACAGGCATCGGTATGCCCGGTCGATACAAGGATACCCCTTTTGTCGAGTTCCTCACCAAGTTCAAGCGCACCGGGGAGCTCGGGAGCAATGCTCCAGCGGGAAATAAGGTGGGCATATCTGTTCAATATATTCATATAATGACCGCGTTCAGGTATGCGAATATAAGCAGGATCCTGGGCTCCTGCCTGTGCAGGCGAAAAATATGGGCCTTCAAGATGAAGCCCGGGCATTATAGCCCCCGGGCTATCGGCAATTTCTGCATCTGAAGAACCTGAAAAACCTGAAGACCCTGAAGCGTTGGCAGCAGCAGCGTCAGCAGAAGCATCAGCAGCTTCGTAAAAACAATTAGATACTTTTTCCCTGTGGTCAGTAAAAACCCTGAACGTTTTTTCAAGCTCTTCATCCGGACAGGTCACTGTTGTGGGAAGCATCGATGTGGTCCCATGCTCGGCATGAGCCCTTGCGGCACCGGCAAAAGCCTCCTGTGTCCCATCCATAAAATCATGCCCGCCTCCGCCGTGGAGATGGATGTCAACGAATCCCGGCGACAAATAAAGTCCTGCCGCATCTATTATCATGGCCGCAGATTCCACCGGAGCACTCACCCTTCCCTTTGAAATGTCAGATATTGATCCATTTTTAATACAGAGTGAAACATCTCTCAATATTCCCTGCGAGGGAGTTATGGCAGCCGCATTTATTATGACGATATCCGTCTGTTCAGACATTAAACTCAACATCCTTCTCCTCATATTTGCCATCTTTTATTTCAGGTATGATCAGGGCTGCCGATTCATTGTCAAGATAAAGGGCAACATTATTATGATTTCTGAGTATGGCTGCCGGCACAGCGGGTGTTACAGGCTCAGTCAAAGCATCTCTTACAGCCTTCGCCTTAACCTCGCCGGGAACAAACGAGATAATGCTCCTGCACTGCATTATCCTGTGTACAGACATCGTTACAGCTTTCTCAGGAACATCGTCAAACGTATCAAACCATCCTTCTCTGACCTGTTGTCTTTTACAGCTGTCATTCAGCTCAACAACAATATATGGTTCCTGTGTATTGAAATCAGCCGGAGGGTCGTTAAAAGCTATATGGGCATTTTCGCCAATGCCTATGAAGCCAAGGTCTATGGGTTCTTTCAATAATTCCCTGGACAGGTTTGATATATTGGCTTTGATATCGCCCTCAGCCATAACATAATGCATCCTGCCGGGGTGCATTACATCAACGAATCTCTCTTTAAGGTATTTGCGGAAACTGGCTTTATGTGTTACAGGAAGCCCGATATATTCATCCAGATGAAATACTTCCGTTTTGGACCAGTCCGCCCCTGTTTCTTTTAAAGCATTAAAAAGCTCAAATTGCGATGCTCCCGTAGACAATACTATCCGGGCATTTCCCTTTTCCCTGATACAGCGCCCAATGATCTCAGCGCCTTTGACCGCCGCTGCCCTGCCCATTGCCCTACGGCTTTCGGATATGATGATTTGCATTATTCCACTCCTCCAGGTTCCTTAATAAATGTTATCCATACTTATAAATTATACCATTTATAACCTCCGGTTTTATATGTTCCAGGAATGTAACCTGTGCCCGAATATCACTTATTTACATCAAATAGTTATTAATAGCCATGTTTTTTTGTTTTGCCGCATGGTTTTCCCCGATTTACATAGCTATAATAGGATATAAGCAGGTATGATTCGTACGTTTTTGTTTATGCAAAATAATTTTGCAGTAGTAACGCAGTCAGCAACAGATACTATGGCGAAGTTATTAAATGTAGCCGGTAATAAAATTTAAATACAGATGGAGATGATGCCAGTATGCTGAGAGATCAGCTATGCCCGGTCAGGAGGATTACGCCAGAAGATGGCAGACAGTATTTTTACGGTTATTATGACAATCCGGCTTTCACCGCAGACGGCTCCCGCCACTTATGCCATAGGGTCGATTTTCTGGACAGGCTGCCTGCCGCCGACGACGTATGCGCCCTGGGCCTTCTTGAAACAGGACATGGAAGAGAAAACTCCAGCCCTGAAGAACAACCGGTTTTTAAACAGTTTGCAGAAACAACTCTCTGGAATTTTCAGCAGGGCTCAATGCTGCAATTTCTGAGCGGAAATGACGACATCGTCGCATACAATACCCGTGACATAAACGGCGGATACAGATGTGCTATACACAACCTGACAACCGGGCACATCAGGTTTACCGACAGAGCAGCCGCAAATATTTCAAAAGATGGCCGCTGGGCGCTGTCGATCAACTTTGACCGCCTGTTTGACTTCAGGCCGGGTTATGGTTATTCCGGAAAACGCGATCCGTTTTATGATGAGGAGCGCCCCGAAAAAGATGGGATATACCTGACAGATATGGAATCAGGCACCTCAAAGCTTATCCTGAGTTATGACAAAATTGCCGGGATTTTTGAAGAGGTGAGCCCCCTGGTCAAAAACAGCAAATTACTCGTTAACCATATAACATTTAATCCCTCTGCAGAAAGGTTTGTTTTTCTTGTCCGCAGCTTCCCAAAGCCTGATAAGAAAGGCTGGCTTACCGGTGTGGCCACTGCAGACCGTGAAGGGAAGAATGTCAGGATACTGATGGAATTTTCCATGGCTTCCCACTACCACTGGCGCGATGACAATCATCTGCTGATCTGGGGCAGGTGCGCGGCGAGCGGCAATATACCCGGCATGCTCCTGATTGAAGATGCAGCTCCTGAAGCCGGCAAACTGAAAATTATTTCGCCTGAACTCTTTGTCAGGGATATCCATTGTATATATTCCCCGGATCTGAAATTTATCGCAGGAGACGGATATCCGGACAGTGAACAGTTCCGTCCGCTTTATGTATATAATGTTGAAAAAAAAAGTCTGACAACATTGCTGCGCGCGTGGTCCATGTCCTTCAGTCTTACCGATAACCGCTGTGACCTTCATAACAGATGGAGCCCTGATGGGACACAGCTCTCATTCGATTCGACACATGAGGGTTTCAGGGGAGTATATATCGCGAATTTAGACGCTATACTGCGCCGAACATAAAATATTCACGTGCTGCGATGCTACACATGTGCCTGCGCGGTTCAACGATAAATCGAACAGATAGTATTAGAGTGGGTTTTATAGCTCATAGTCGATATTGACAAAAACAGCCTTGTATTGTAGGATAAAATAGCGTCAGAAACATGCATGAGCGCCCGTAGCTCAGCAGGATAGAGCGTCGGTTTCCTAAACCGCAGGTCGCACGTTCGAATCGTGTCGGGCGTACCAGTAACAGCAAGGCCCACAGGCATTTCGCCTCTGGGCCTTTTTTAGTGTTTATCTTCTTTTACTTTTATGATATTCCGTTATGACATTCCGAATACCTGACAGTCCGGTCATCCACAGTTCAGGCGTCTGGCACTATTCCTGTTTCGCACCTCGCTTATCTGGTATCTGTTGTTTTTCTCTCCTTATTACTTGTCTCTCATATAATCATTATATTCAGATGAAATCATTTCGCCGTTTTTGTATTCCGCGACCATGAACTGAACAATGGTCCCGTCATCAAGCCAGTGAAATTCCTTGTATGTGCCATCATACTCATTATTTTTATAGTTCATCTCGTAGAGTACCTTAACACCGTTAACAATTTTATAGTCCTTCCAGCTCCCCTCTCTCTTACCATCGATCACATGCTGCTCATACATGAGTTTGCCGCTGTCGTCATAGCCGTAATAATGATCCTGCCTCTGGCCGTTTATGTCTACATAGCCTATGCGGATATCCTTTTCACTGCCCTGGCTGTTATATATCACCTGGGCTGCGGCTATTCCCCCTGAACCGGGGAGATAATATGAAACGCTTTTTATCAGTTTACGGCTCGCATCTGTGAAAAACAGCTTCATGCCTTCCTGGCTTTTTGTTGACTTGTTGAAGTATGTTACTACTTCATTATTTTCTTCGTAGTAGAGATTCGCATAATCAAACTCAAAAAAGCCTTTATCATACTTTCTGTATTTGTCTGCAGATGCTGCTGTTTCTGTCTTTGCAGGTGTTTTTTCATCTTCCTTTTCTTCGTAAACCACCTTGATCCAATTG
>JAQUNY010000154.1 GCA_028717405.1 Eubacteriales bacterium | reverse complement strand
GGATAAGGCCGGGCAAGTGCAGGTTTTATCCCACCTGTTCACTCTATGCGGTTCAGGCTGTGGAGAAATACGGAGCTTTAAAAGGCTCCTGGCTTGCCATAATAAGACTGGCTAAATGCCACCCTTTCCACCCGGGAGGCTATGATCCGGTAAAATAACCGGGGAAGCGCGGCAATGCAGCAATGCAGCAATGCGGCAATGCGGCAACGCGGCAATGCGGCAACGCGAAAGCACAGCAACGCAGCAACGCAGCAACGCGGCAATGCGGCAACGCGAAAGCACAGCAACGCAGCAACGCAGCAATGCGGCAATGCGGCAACGCGAAAGCACAGCAACGCAGCAACGCGGCAGCGCACATCCCTGTGCAGATAAGGAGTAATTAATGACGGCATTATTTGATTTTATTTCAAGACCGCTCGGGCAGGTATTATATTTCATCTATAATACGGTTGCATTTCGCTACTACGGGCTTGCGATCATCATTTTCACGCTGCTGATAAAGGTCCTGCTGCTGCCGCTTTCAGTGAAGCAGTACAGGTCCACCTCAAAAATGCAGCAGGTGCAGCCGCAGATACAGGATCTGCAGAGAAGATACAAGAACGATAAGGAAAAAATGAACCAGGAGCTTATGAAGCTCTACAAGGAGAATAACGTAAACCCGGCCGGCGGATGCCTTCCCATGTTCGTCCAGCTGCCTATCCTTATTTCGCTTTACAGGGTCATACAAAGCCCTCTCCAGTACATGTTCAAAAAAACGGCCGAGGTTGTCGGGATCATATATGACAAAATACCGGACGACGCCATAGAAAAGGTCGCCAACCTGAAAGACATCAGTATTATCAACTATTTTACGGCGCACTCCGACAAGCTGGCGGAAGTTGCGGAATATATACAGCCGAAAGAGATACTTGACCTTAATTTCCTGGGAGTATTCAACCTTGGAATGATACCGAAAATCAATTATCAGATTTTGGTGGGGGAGGAGATGAAAAATTTCATTTTCTTTTCCGGTCCGCTCTGGGACAAGTACCTGCCTCTGGTATTCATACCGATACTTGCGGCGGTCACGACATTTATTTCGCTGAAATATACTACGCCGGCAAAAAAAGCGGCTGCAAAGGATACGAAAGCGCTCACTGCCAAGGATGACAAGGCGGCGCAGAGCATGCAGGGGATGCAGGGGAGCATGACTTATATGATGCCTCTCGTTACGGCGTTCTTCGCTTTCAGCGTACCGGCCGGCCTTGGCCTTTACTGGATCATAAGCAACCTTGTCCAGATGCTTCAGCAGATGTATATGAACAGGTTTATAATCAAGAAAAAGGAGGCTGAAGAAAAATAGCATGGAGAAATCGACAGCAGCTAAAACAGCAACGGCAAAATTGTCCGAAAAAACCGGAAGGACGGTGCAGGAAGCTATAGAGCTTGCGCTTGAAGAGTTAAATGTGACTGAAGATATGGCTGATATCGAAATACTTGATGAAGGAAGCAAGGGGATTTTCGGCCTTGGAGGGAAATCTGCAAAGGTAAGGGCAACACTGAAGGAAGCCGTTTCATGCGGCAAAAGCGGGGCCTGCGATACAGACGACTTTGAGGAAAGGGGATCTCTCAGCAGAGGAGCGGCAAGCGCGCTGGACTTTCTTCTGGGCATACTTGAGAGAATGTCGGTAGATGCGGCAATTGACGTCACAGAGGATGAGGAATCTGTAATGTTCAGTATCAGCGGCGCCGATGCGGGAATTATCATAGGCAGGAGAGGGGAAACTCTTGATTCGCTGCAATATCTTACGGGTCTTGTTGTCAACAGAGAGGGAGACAGCTTCAAGCGTGTCCTGATCGACATAGAGAATTACAGGAAAAAGAGGGAAGAAACTTTGATCAGGCTGGCGGACAGGCTTGCTGACAGAGTTGTAAGCGGCCGGAAAAGCATAACCCTTGAGCCGATGAATCCCTATGAGCGCAGGATCATACATGCTTCCCTCCAGAAGAATGAAAAGATCCGGACGTACAGCATCGGCGAAGAGCCTAACAGAAAAGTAGTCATTTCTATTAAATGATAAATTAAATGATAAATAAATAAACAAACGGGAATGATAAATAAATAAACGGGGCGGAAAACATGACAGGCATGATGCCGGCAGAAGATACCATCGCCGCAGTATCCACGCCAATGGGCACGGGTGGTGTCAGTATGATAAGGATCAGCGGCGGCAGGTCATTCGCAATAGCGTCGGCAATATTCAGAAGCAGGAGCAGAAACAGGAAAAAACGCGAAGAAGGCTTCAATGCCTTTCTTTCGCATACCGTCGGCTATGGGATCATAGTCGATAATTTTTCTGCGCCTGAAGAAATCATCGATGAAGTATTAATTACAAAAATGAAGGCGCCGGACACATTCACCAGGGAGGATACTGTCGAAATAAGCTGTCATGGAGGCTATGCGGCTGTCAGCAGGATACTTGACATTGTGATCAGAAACGGCGCAAGGGCGGCGGCGCCCGGGGAATTTACCAGGCGGGCTTTCCTGAATGGAAGGATCGACCTGGCTCAGGCAGAAGCTGTAATAGACGCGATAAACGCCGGTACGGGCAGGAGCCTGAAAGCGGCCATGAACCAGCTGGAGGGAAGGCTCTCCCGTGAAGTGAGGAGCATGCGCGGGGAGCTGCTGGATATCATCGCGGGGAATGAAGCGGTTTTCGACTATCCTGAGCATGATATTGAGGATATAACTGGAAAGAAGACATATGAGGCAGTGAAGGCTGTTGCCGCAAGGCTGGCAAAGCTGCTGGCAGGCTATGACAGGGGCAGGATACTCAGGGAAGGGATCAGCGCCGTTATAGCAGGGAAGCCTAACGTAGGCAAATCAACGATTATGAATGAAATCACCGGGTTATATAAATCCATTGTGACTGACATGCCGGGGACCACGAGGGATATTATCGAAGAGCTCATAAATTTTCACGGGATACCAGTGAGGATAATGGACACGGCGGGGATCAGGGGAGGCACCGGGGATGAAGCCGAAAAGATAGGAGTGGACAGAGCACGGAAGGCTGTGGAGGATGCGGATCTCATAATTGTGGTATTGGACGCGTCGACTGGTATAAGTGCCGAAGACGGAGAGCTGCTGGAGCTGATTGAAGCGATAGCGGCAAGGAGGCAGGGGGGGGCACAGGGGGCGCCGGGTGCGCAAGGTGCTCAGGGAGCGAAAGATGCGCAATGTGTGCAGGGGGCGCAAGGTGCGCCGGGAATCAGGCCTGTTTTTGTGATCAACAAGTCGGATCTGGCCGTGAGCCCCGGGAACATGGTCAAAATAGAGAAGGAGCTTTCCCGGAGGGTTCAAGGGCTTGGCGAGGAAGACATTGCCAGGATTTCGGCGGTCACAGGGGAAGGCCTTGAAGAGCTCGAGGACAAGCTTAAGAAGAGGCTTCTGAGAGACAGTGCGCATTTTGGAGAGGAAGCTATCCTTACAAATTCGCGGCACAAGGCGGCGCTTGAGAAGGCGCTGAACAGTCTTGAGGCCGCAGCCGGGGCATATATGGACGGAGTCACACCTGACTGTGTCGAAATAGACATCAGGGAAGCCGCCGGCAGTCTTGGGGAAATAACCGGGGAAACACTTGAAGAGGACATGCTCGACAGGATATTCAGCAGCTTTTGCATTGGCAAATAGGAGAAGTATGGAGACAGCGGCGACAAAATATGATGCGGGCGAATATGATATAGCTGTTGTGGGGGCAGGCCACGCAGGCTGTGAAGCCGCTCTGGCGTCAGCGCGCCTCGGCATGAAGACCGCCATATTTACAATAAACCTGGACAGCATAGCAAATATGCCCTGCAATCCGAATATCGGAGGAACCGCAAAAGGGCATCTTGTGAGAGAGGTTGACGCTCTTGGCGGTGAGATGGGGAAAATTATTGACAAGACCTTCATACAATCCAGGATGCTGAACCTGGCTAAAGGACCGGCAGTCCATTCGCTGAGGGCTCAGGCTGACCGGAGGCGCTACCAGGAGGAGATGAAGCATTCTCTGGAGCGGCAGAAAGGGCTCGACCTTATACAGGCCGAAATCACCGAAGTAATATTCGGGGCAGGAGGCATGGGCGTTGGCGGTGGCGGTGACGGTGGCAAGGATGGTGGCTGCGGCGTTGGCGGTGGCGGTGGCAAGGGCGGGGATGATGCGGGGAAAACAGCCGCCTGCGGAGTCATAACAAAAACCGGGGCTGCGTACAGATGCAAGGCAGTCATTCTTACAACAGGCACGTACCTGAGGGGCAAGATCATAATCGGGGAGACAAGCTTCAGAGGCGGGCCGGACGGATTGTTCCCGGCGGACAGCCTTTCAGGATGCCTTGAGGATAACGGGATCGCCCTTATGAGATTCAAGACCGGGACGCCGCCCAGAGTCAACAGGAGGAGCATCGATTTTTCCAGGATGAGCGAGCAGCCCGGCGATTCAAAAATCGTGCCCTTCTCATTTGAAAATGAGGAACGCGCCGACGAGTTCCAGGGAAAAGAGCAGATTTCCTGCTTTCTCACATATACAACAAAAGAGACTCATGACATAATCAGGGCAAACCTTCACAGGTCGCCCCTTTTCGGCGGCTTCATAAAAGGTGTGGGACCGCGCTATTGCCCTTCTATTGAGGACAAGGTGGTCAGGTTTTCCGAAAGGGAAGCCCACCAGATATTTGTAGAGCCTATGGGAAGCAATACAGAGGAAATGTATATCCAGGGCTTTTCAAGCAGCCTGCCGGAAGAGGTCCAGGCCTTGATGCTGAGGACCTTGCCGGG
>JAQUNY010000153.1 GCA_028717405.1 Eubacteriales bacterium | reverse complement strand
ATACTGCCATTGATCGCTACAAAATCGATTTCCATTTCTGCTATTTTTCCCACATATACGGAAAAGCCGCGGCGCACAAGCTCAATATAGACTATATTTTCCAGTATTCTGCCGATGTCCCTGCTGAGGCTGCCTGAAACAAGATGACGAAGACTGATATCTGAGACATAGTATTTTTCCAGGGATTTAAGATGCTGTTTCCCTTTTATGTTGTAACGCGGAGCTTTGTAAAGGATAAAGGCGCCCATAAGCGCGCTGACATAGTTCTCAACCGTTATTGAAGTGGTTTTCCTGCCATTTGAGGTCAGACTGTCAGCAATCTTGTTTGAAGATACTATATTCCCGATATTATCAAATAAAAACCGTAACACGCTTTCAAGAAGCTCAACATTGTTGATCTTTTTACGGGCAATAATGTCTTTGAGAAAAACCGAATTATAGACTGCCCTTATATAGTCGTTTCGTACTTCATCATCAACAATGAAAGCGGTTTGCGGAAATGCGCCGTTTTGATAGTATGAGGTAAATGCCTCCCGTTTATCTCTGCCTCTCACTTCATAATATTCAGCAAATGAAAACGGCAGCATGTTTATTTCAATGTATCGTCCGGACAGGAGAGTCGCCAGGTCTCCGGACAGTATATAGGCGTTTGAGCCTGTCATGTAAATGTCGACGCCTTCTTTTAAATACAGACTGTCGACGGCTTTCTGAAATTCAGGAACATTTTGTATTTCGTCCAGAAAAATATAGGCAGGCTTTCCGTTGACAAGTTGTCCTGTCACGTAATTGTAAAGCTTATGATATTCCAGAAGGTGCTCAAAGGCAATGTCCTCAAAATTTATTGAGATGATCTGGTTATCATTGACGCCGTTCAGCTTCAGCCGGTCCTGAAACATGCGGAGCAATGTCGATTTACCGCAACGGCGTACGCCTGTGATGACTTTTATGATTTTCTCATTCTGCATTTTGATGAGTTTGTTCATATATTGTTTACGCTCCACCATATCGATCACGCTCCTTTGATAAAAGCATATCATAATTATTACCGGAAAATCAAGAGTTTTAATAACGCGATATAAAAACTCTTAAATAATATATAGTTTTTATATCATATTATATAAATATTATATTAACATGCTGCTTCGGCAAGTATTTAGTGCTATAAAGGCATAGATCGTTAAAAGGCTGCAGGCAAAAAGCTTGGAGTTGACGGTACATCGGTGGTGTGATACTATCCTGTTTACCGGAGGTGCCGCTGAGGTGCCGCTAAGGTGTAGTGCCGCCTTGGAATGTCAAAAAGCACGGCATATGTGGTGTATAAGGAAAGTGTAATATTGCAGTCAGAGAACAGAGCGAGGTGAGGAGTATGTCGCGTATCTATAAATCCATTGATCAGCTTATTGGGAAAACGCCGCTTCTTGAATTGACAAATTACACAAAATTAAACAGCCTTGGCGCCACCATACTTCTAAAGCTGGAGTATTTCAACCCGGCCGGCAGTGTCAAAGACAGGATCGCCAGAGCAATGATCGATGACGCTGAAGCAAAAGGGTTGCTGAAAAAGGGTTCTGTAATTGTTGAGCCCACAAGCGGGAATACAGGCATAGGGCTTGCTGCAGTGGCTGCGACAAGAGGATACAGGGTGATCCTGACGATGCCCGAAACTATGTCAGTTGAGCGCAGGAGCCTTATGAAGGCATACGGGGCGGAAATCGTCCTGACAGATGGAGCGGCTGGTATGGATGGTGCAATAGCGAAGGCTGAAGAAATCGCGGCAAAAACACCCGGAAGCTTCATCCCGGGGCAGTTCACCAACAGGGCAAATCCCGCTGCACATCGTGCGACAACAGGTCCTGAAATATGGGAGGACACGGAAGGCAAGGTAGATATATTCGTAGCCGGGGTGGGAACGGGAGGCACCATAACGGGTGTCGGTGAATACCTGAAATCGAAAAAGCCTTCTGTCAGGATCGTTGCTGTTGAACCGGCTGGTTCTCCCGTTCTTTCGGGTGGAGCCAGGGGTGCACATAAGATTCAGGGGATCGGGGCTGGCTTTGTTCCGGAAGTCCTCAATACTGAGATTTATGACGAGATAATAACAATTGGGAATGATGATGCATTTATTACTGGCAGGGCTATAGGCAAAACCGACGGAGTTCTTGCAGGGATTTCCTCAGGAGCAGTTGTCCGCGCTGCGGCAGAGCTTGCTGCCAGGGAAGAGAATAAAGGCAAAATTATAGTGGCCCTGCTTCCTGATGGTGGTGAAAGGTATCTTTCCACACCATTATTCGCCGATTGATTCTAATAAATATTGACAAAACTGAATGGTGTGACTTAAAATTAGGTGTAACTTTAAAGTGCTCTGTAAAATTGTTTTTTGTATTATGCGCTTTTGAGCAGGTATTTATGGTGGGTATAGCTCAGTTGGTTAGAGTGCCAGATTGTGGCTCTGGAGGTCGTGGGTTCGAATCTCACTATCCACCCCATTTCTTTTTGTTCATTACACTGGGATGTAGCCAAGCGGTAAGGCACCAGACTTTGACTCTGGCATCCGCAGGTTCGAATCCTGCCGTCCCAGCCACTATTTTGACAATCAGGGTTCCTGATGCTATGAGAAGGAAAATTTTCAAGAAAAAGAAAATATCGAGTTAAATTATAGAGTTTTATTAAAAATAGTGCGTGCTCAACATCAGATCCACCAGTTTTACCATTTCATCAGCATCCGGGTCCTTATTTGCAACTGTATCCGGAAACTCAATCATATCAAAGCCGTAAGCCCATAAATCCCATAAAAACCTGTCAAAAACAGGATATTTGTTTCTGTATGAGAATAACATATATATCAGATTACCGGTTTCCCTGTATTTCTTAATGTTAATATTTTTGTATTTTTCATATGCTGTAATGTCGACAAGAGGCCGGAGTTTCTCTGCAATCTTTAGCCTTGCGGTTGGAGTTTCGCCGCCAGCATCTAATAATTTAATGTAATTATGAAAGTTTTTACAAAATTGTCTATACATCATATCTCTCCCGAAATAATGATAGATTTTGAATAAATACATTTTTTATACGTGGGCTGATGTTTTCCCTGTTTAACACTGCCGCAATCATTTCCCGCAGCAAATTTTTATCAGAATCAGCCATCATAATTGATATATCTTCTATATCTTTCTCTGAATATCGGCCAACTTTACTCAAGATGATGTCTTCCCGGGATAATACATAAATATTATGATAACCTTCGATTTTTACAGCTCTTTTTTTAAAATCTTCTGGTATTGTCGTTAGATATAAATCAAGTAAGTCGTATTTCTCTAAAATTCTAAAAAGTCTCCCTATACCGGCAGTATAGTCCATATCGAGCAAATCCATATCTGTTGTGGCGCGATCCAGATAACCGGCGATTATGCAACCTGAACCGCCAAGCAGGTACAATGGAGGATATTTCAAATCTTTCATCGCTGCAAAGCTGTCCATATCATCAAGGATTTGCATCAATATATCTCTGGTCTTTCTATTCATTCTGACCTCCATGCAGCAATATTTGCTTCGACAGAAGCAGAACACTAAATCAAACACATGTGTTGTTTATGTACTAAATTATATATACATGGCGGGATTACTGCAACTCTGAGAACTCTGAGACTCTGAGAACTCTGAGAAACACAGAAACGCAGGTTTTATTTGTATTTGGAGCCGCATGTATATATAATGTTCCACATACAGTTTTGCGGATGCATTTTCAGGGGGTAGAAGCGTTGGATTCGGAAAAATTGACAGTTCCTCAGGGGTACAGGCCCAGGCTTGGCGTCAGGGATACGGAGGCCGCCATCAAATTTATCAAGGATGTTTTTGAGAGAGATCTCGCGGCGGCATTGAACCTGGAAAGGATCTCGGCTCCGCTTTTTGTAAGGCCTGAATCGGGACTCAACGACAACCTTAACGGAGTGGAAAGGCCTGTGGCTTTCAACATACGGGCAGTAAACCACGGCGATGTCGAAATAGTGCACTCTCTCGCAAAATGGAAAAGAATGGCGCTCAAAAAATACGGCTTTAAGCCTGGTGAAGGCCTCTATACGGACATGAATGCCATCAGGCGCGACGAACAGCCGGACAACCTTCATTCGATATATGTCGACCAGTGGGACTGGGAAAGGGTGATGGAACGCGGTGAGAGAAATGCAGAAACACTGAAAGCAGTTGTGAAGCGTATATACGGCGCCTTCAGGAACACTGAGGATAAGGTATGCTCGCTGTACCCGCGCCTTGACAGGTATCTGGCGGATGAGATATATTTTATAACATCACAGGAGCTTGAAGATATGTACCCTGATCAGACGCCTGCTGCCAGAGAAAACAGCATCGCGTCGAGAAAAGGCGCAGTATTTGTAATGCAGATCGGTGGCAGTCTGAAATCGGGCATACGCCATGACGGAAGAGCGCCGGATTATGATGACTGGACAATGAATGGTGACTTACTCCTTTGGTATCCGGTGCTTGGGAAAGCCGTAGAGATGTCGTCAATGGGCATCAGGGTCGACAGCGAGGCCCTTCTGAGGCAGTTGAAAATATCAGGCTGCGAAGACCGCCTTGAGCTGAAATTCCATAAAGACCTTCTGGCAGGAGAGCTGCCGTACACAATAGGCGGAGGGATAGGGCAGTCAAGGCTTTGTATGTATATGCTGAACAAGGCGCATATAGGGGAAGTGCAGTCGTCAGTCTGGCCGGAAGATATGGTTGATGAATGTGCCCGTGCCAACATTCAGCTGTTATAGTTATTACCGCAATTACAGCCAGTAC
>JAQUNY010000152.1 GCA_028717405.1 Eubacteriales bacterium | reverse complement strand
AGGGATCCCTCTTATAATTGACAATACTTTCGCAACGCCGTTCCTTCTGAGGCCTGCAGAATACGGCGCCGATATAATAGTCCATTCCGCAACTAAGTTTATAGGCGGGCATGGCACAACCATTGGTGGAGTAGTAGTGGATGCGGGCAATTTCGATTGGGCAGCCTCGGGCAAATTTCCGTGCTTAACACAACCAAATCCCAGTTATCATGGAATAAGCTTTACCGGCAAAATGGGACGGGAAGCTTACATTGTAAAAATGAGGGTGACGCTTCTTCGCGACACCGGGGCTTCAATGGCCCCCTTCAACGCTTTCCTCCTTCTGCAGGGGTTGGAAACATTATCGCTCCGCGTTGAACGCCATGTGAGCAACGCTCTCGCAGTGGCATCATTTCTTGCGTCGCATCCAAAAGTGCAAAAGGTGAATCATCCCTCGCTGCCGGGGAACAGCAGCAATAAGCTTTATAAGAAATATTTCCCCAAGGGAGGCGGTTCAATATTTACATTTGAAATAAAGGGCGGCGCTTCTAAGGCAAGGGCTTTTGTTGATAAACTGAAGATATTTTCACATCTTGCCAATGTTGCAGATGTCAAATCCCTGGTGATCCACCCGGCAAGCACGACCCATTCACAGATGAACTCCGCTGAGCTTGAAGCTTCAGGCATTAAGCCGGAATCAATAAGGCTGTCAATAGGCACGGAACATATCGACGACCTTATAAATGACCTTAAACAGGCACTTTCGTAGCCTGCGGCTGACAAATATAATGCCTGTATTTCAGACCAAAGGTGCCTTTTCCCCGCGATGATTGATTAGGTGACATTGTCACAGGATAACTGCCGCGGGATCCCCGGGCAGGCGGCAGGTTGAAAAAAAACACCTTCGACTATATAATGATTTGTGAAGTGAACTTTTTAAAGCGCACAGAGGTGATCGATTGTTGAGGACATTTATCTGGTATTTTGCAGCCAGTCTGTATTTGCTTTTAACACTGCCGTTATATCTTGCAGTACTGGTGATGCGGTTGCCTGGACTTAAAAGTGCCCATGACCGGACAGCCGATTCGTTTGCATCGGTGAGCGCCAGATTTCTTATCTGGCTCACAGGATCCAAAGTAATAGTCACCGGCCGGGAAAACATTGAAAGAGTGAAAGGTCCTGTTGTTTTTGTTCCCAATCACCAGGGGCACATGGACGATACTTTGCTCCTCGGTTATATTAAAAAGCCCAAGGCTTTTGTGTCCATAGTGGAAGTAAAGAAATATCTGCCCATCTACGCCTGGATGAAAGAGCTTAAGTGCGTATTTATGGACAGAAGCAATATAAAACAATCCGTAGAATGTATAAACAAGGCCGCCGCAACTGTGAGGGCAGGTAGGTCGATGATCATTTTCCCGGAAGGAAAAATGAGCGGCAGCGACGAACTTGGCGAGTTCAAGCGAGGCAGCCTTAAGCTGGCAATCAAGGCGGGCGCCCCTGTGGTCCCTGTAACTATTTCGTGCACACATAAAGTGATGACAAAGAACGGAAGGCATATAAAGCCTGCCACGCTCTACATGGAAATCGGGGAGCCAATCCCTACAGCGGGGTTGAGCAAACAGGAAGAGCAGCAGCTCCCCGAAAAAATCCATCAGATCATCTCCGGGACCATGGAAAAGCTTCATCAAAACTACAACATAAACCCGGAAAGCCATGTTGACGGGTCATCACATGCAATCCCGCAAGAAGATCAGGGATGCGTAAAATGAGAATAGCAATATTTACAAACGCATATAAGCCGATATTAAGCGGTGTAGTCAATATGATCGATATCCTGCAGCGCTCATATATTAAGAAGGGGCACGAAGTCCTCATTCTCGCACCCGGATATTATGATTATGTCGATGAAGGCGAAAATGTTTTCCGCTATAAATGGTTAAACCTGACACATGACGAAAAATTTCCCCTGGCTATACCTTTTTCCATTAAGGCAGACAGGCTGATCCGTGAATTTAAGCCGGATGTGATCCATGTCCATCATCCTTTTATTATGAGCTATGCCGCCTTCCATCAATCCAGGAATTCTTCCGCTCCGCTTGTTTTTACTTTTCATACACAATATGAACAGTATGTGCATTACATACCCCTCCCGCCGGACCTCGTCAGGACAGCCTGCAGGAATAAAATCAAAAGCTTCGCAGGTAAATGCGATGCGGTCACAACCCCCGCAAAATCCATAGCCAACCTCCTCGAAAGTTATGGAATAAAGCAGGAAATACACATTATACCAAACGCAGTCGACCTGGACTCCTTCAAATCCCTGCCTCCGGGAAAAGTTGAGGCTGTCCGCAATAAATACGGCCTGCAGGGTAAAAAAGTTATTATTGCCACCGGCAGGATAGCTCCCGAAAAAAACCTTCACCTTCTGATAGATTCTTTCTTAAAAATATCGGACAGCTCCCCTTCGGCAAGGCTTATGATCGTCGGTGACGGCATGCAGCTTTCGTCGCTGATTGAATATGCGGCAAATACACCCGGCAGCTCGGGGAAAGACAAAATAATTTTTACAGGAAAGATCAATTATACCGACATGCCGGCATATTATAAGATGGCTGATATCTTCGCAATAACATCGGTCACGGAAGTCAAACCTCTTACAATACTTGAAGCTCTGGCGGCTGGACTGCCTGTGGTAGCGGTAAATGCATCCGGAGCGTCTGACACCTTAACAGATATGTATGACTCAATACTGACTGCGTCTGACAAGGACCGGTACTCCGAGGCTCTGCTAAGAATCCTTTCTGATGAAGCCCTCCACGGTAAACTAAGCAAAGGAGCATTATTAACAGCTTCCGGATATTCCGCTGACAGCATCTCAGCATCATATCTTAAGCTATATGATGACCTTGTTGGGTTGAAACGTGTTCATGGTTTTTGACAGCCATCTTTCCCACATTAACACACTCACACAATTGAAAGGCGCCTCTGTTGAATAATAATATCTCTCAAATATTACCCGGCTCCGGATCTTCAGGCTGTAAAGCCTGCACTCCCGGCGCTGCCCGCAGGATCAATATAATAAACGCCGGCAGTCTTGATTATGCCGAAGCCCTGAAATTCCAGCGCGATATGCAGGAGCTCCGAAGAAACGGCCGCATCGGCGATGCCCTGATATTGCTGGAGCATCCGCCCGTCATCACTCTTGGAGTTCGCGGCGGCAGCGATAATATACTTGCCTCTGCAGATTTTCTGAGAGAAAACAATGTCTCTGTATATGAAGTCGAAAGAGGCGGCGATGTCACCTACCATGGCCCGGGACAAATCGTAGGCTATCCGGTCATCGATCTGAACAGTTACGGGCGCGACATCAGGCGTTTTGTACAAAACATCTGTATGGTTTTTATCAGGCTGCTTAAGAATGAGTTCGATATAGAAGCACAATTTGACGAGAAAAAGTATACCGGCGTCTGGGTTGGCCGGGATAAAATCACCGCCATAGGCATATCCGTCAGGAAGTGGATCACAATGCACGGTTTTGCATTTAATGTCAACACCGATCTGGAGCATTTTAAATGGATAGTGCCATGCGGGCTTCAGGACAAGGGGATCACTTCTCTTGAAAAACTGACCGGATGCAGGCAGGACATGGGCAGGATCTTTGAACTGACGGCCGGTTATTTTTGCAGTGTTTTCGGGGCAGACCCCTTCCTTGCCGAGATGTCTGACTTTCAGGATTATTTCCGTGATGAATCATTCCCCATTTCGATGAATCATACTCCGTCTCAACCTGACCCGCCTAAAAAATAAAATAAATTTAGAATTTTGGATAATTTTCTGATAATACCGGATATATCAGGGTATATCAAATGGTATAATAGTATATACATAAATAACAGATTTTTGAAGTTATTAAGCTGGCATTAATACCTGATTTTTCTGTAAACAAAAGGGAGGCTAAATGAACAGCGAAATAAGGCAGCGCAAACCCGAATGGCTCAGGATCAGGCATAGCTCAGGCAGCAGGGCTATTGCAGAGACAAACACCATAGAAATGATGCTTAAGGAACTAAGGCTCAACACAGTGTGTGATGAAGCCGCCTGCCCAAACAGAAGCGAGTGTTTTGGAAACGGTACTGCTACTTTTATGATAATGGGCAGGAATTGCACCCGCAACTGCACTTTCTGCAATGTTGAAAAGAATCCGCCTGTTCCTCTTGATGCCGAAGAGCCACAGCATGTCGCCGAAGCTGTTTCAAGAATGACTCTCAGGCACGCAGTCATAACTTCGGTAACGCGTGATGACCTGCCCGATGGCGGCGCCGGACATTTTAAGGCAGTAATTAAAGCGATAAGGCAGAGAAGCACTTCTGACGGCACTAATGTAAGAATCGAAGTACTGATACCGGATTTCAGGGGTGATCCGGCTGCTTTATCCGAAGTCGTTTCTGCTTCACCGGATATCATAGCCCATAATGTGGAAACAGTTCCTTCGCTTTATGGGAGAGTCAGGCCTATGGCTTTATATCAAAGGTCTCTGCAGGTCCTCCAAAATTCAAAGGCTCTTGATCCACTTATATTCACAAAATCAGGTCTGATGCTGGGCCTTGGCGAAGCCGAGGGAGAGGTTTTACAGGTACTGGAAGACCTTGTTGCGGTCAAATGTGATTTTCTGACCATCGGACAATATCTTTCTCCATCTGCTAAACACCATCCTGTTATTGAATATATCCATCCTGACCAATTTGCCTGGTATCGTGAAAAGGCTTTGTCCATGGGCTTCAGCCATGTTGAGCCGGCTCCCCTGGTGAGGAGTTCCTACCA
>JAQUNY010000151.1 GCA_028717405.1 Eubacteriales bacterium | reverse complement strand
AAATCTTTATGCTTTGAATAATTAGAAACTCATAACCTGGCATTTCCGGCATTTTCACCGATTGCCTGCCTTAACGCCTGCCCTTAACGTTTTCACCTGCGCAGTGAAAACTGGTATAATAGTAATGACTGTAGTAGTATAGGAAATTATTTATGAAAGTACACAATATTAAAAATAAGACTGCGCTGACCGGCGTTGCCATTGCCATTGCTGTTGTCATTGTCATTGCCGTTATTGCTGCGGTCGCAATGAAAGCTGTTGATCAAAAGATGCCGAAAAATGTTGTTGCAGCAATCTATGTAAGTCCGGATGGGAATGACGAAAAGGGAAACGGCAGCCTCAGAAAGCCATATCTTTCGCTTTCACGGGCCATGGACGAAGTTGGAAAGCTGTCGCTGGAGTTGTCGCCGCTGTCGTCCGAAGCATCCGGTGCCTCCACTGATGATGCCTCCGCCGCAGATGAAATCATCATATTCTTAAGGGGTGGAGTCCATTCTTTAACTCATCGCCTCATACTTAAACCCGAAGACCTGGGCGGCTTCAAAATAACATTTAAAAACTATAAGGATGAATGTCCGGTCTTAAGCAGCAATATAGCCGTTACAGGATTTTCACCTTATAGGGACGGAATATACAAGGCCTCCCTGCAGCAGGGAGAAAACGGGGAATACCCGAAATTCAGGGATTTGTACATAGATGGGAAACGTGCCGTACTTGCCAGGACCGGAAGCAGAGATGAATATATGTTCTTCCCGAAGACTTATGACAGAAAAGGGATGTATGTAAATCCAGGGATACTTGAGAATATTCCTCTGGAGGACCTTCGCCCCCTTGAACTCTGCCTGAACGTTGAGTGGATGAGCCGCCGTTTCCGTTTGGCCTCTTATTCAGCACAACCTGACGGCACAGTACAGGTGATATCCGATCCTTATGAATGGTTGCTTTTTGATCCTCTGGCCGAAGGGTATCCGGCGCCTCCCAAAAGGCCGCTCCTCAACAATCCTTATTGGTTTGAAAACCATCTTTCGTTGCTTGACGAACCCGGCGAATGGTTCTACGACAGCACGACAGGCACAGTTTACTATTATCCGATGCCTGACGAAGACATCAACACAATACAAGTCGAATACCCTATGCTTGAAAGCCTTGTGAAAATTGAAGGCACACCCGCCTCGCGCGTTTCCGGCATTACCTTCGAAGGCATAGGCTTTACAGGAGTAACAAACAATTATGCCTCGGATCACGGACATGTGGAATGCCTTTTCAATGCCTATATACAGCCTGTAAAACCGGAAAATTACGCGTACAGCGAAGGCCGGCATGAAGCAGCTTTTTATGCCTTATATGCAGATGATATTGTGGTATCACGATGCCGGTTTTTTGAACTCGGCTCATCCGCCATTTTCTTCAGAGAAGGATGCAATAATTTGGTTATTGACGGAAACGCCATCACAGATGTCGCCATGAGCGGGATTGAAGTGGGAGATCTGTTTCTCTCTGCTCCGCCACACAAGTATTGTACAAATATCAGAATATCAAACAATTATATTGAGAATATCGGCACGGATTACAGGGGTTCACTTGGGATATTTGTTACCCGGATCAATACCCTGGAAATATCCAACAACCATCTGAAGCACCTGCCTTATACCGGCATTGCTGCAGGTTACGGATATTCAAGGACCGCCAATCCTGTACCTGTTTATAAAAACATCATACGGAACAATTATGTCGAGGATGTTATGTATGCTTTAAATGACGGAGGCCCGATATATGTGACCGGTCTCAGTTTTTTGCGGGATGTGATTTCGAAAAACAACAGGATATACGGTAATTATGTCCTGAGTAACGCGAGCAGCTTTTCAGGCTGCAGAGGAATATATTTTGACGGATGTACCGGCGATTGGGTAATGGAAAGCAATGTTATTGACGGATTTTTTAAATATCCGGTATTTTGCCAGTATCACGTAGCTGCGCAGCAGGCTTCATATATAATGGGAACGGGTAATTACTCCACTGTCACGCCAATTAAGGACGATTATCCTGAAGCAGAAAAATGGATGCTGATTTTCAAAGATAACGAATTTTATAAGACAAGGTCGGAGCTGCCGGAAGAAGCGTGGAAAATAATTGAAAACGCTGGCCTTCCAGCCGGCTGCGAAGACATTGTGCCGGCAAAAGAGACGGTCATTATTGCGGAAACCGAGACCCCGCATCAGGAACTGTTCATAAAAGAGAACATTATCTCGTTCAGAATATCCGACAATTCCGCGACTTCCACAAAAAACAAAACTTATATGCTTCATCCTTACTACACATGCGACGTTCGTGACGAAAGAGGTAAGCACAGGATTCAGCTTGCCGGACTGCCGGACGGAATGAAGCTTGAATTGGTTACACCTGCATCAGGCGCTGAGAGTATTACAATAGATGATGAGACCGGCTTCCCCTTAATAACAGTTAAGGCCGGACAGAAAGACGCCGAACTGAAAATAGCCTTAAAGCCTGAAGAGGGCGCATTATCAAAATTCGAGGGGCCATATGTGGGGCCATATATGATGGATTTCAAACTGATTGCCGATACCGGGGAATCATTTTCATTTCCGCGCCTGATCAGCATTTCAACGACGAAACAGTATTCATTTATAGATACGCCGCAGGCAGAATTTCACGCGGAAGGCAACCTGATCAGGAACGCCGGTATGGATAGCGGGGATGCATGGACATTTTCAGCGCCTTTTATCAGCAATCAATCCGAATATGGGAAGGCCTCTTATGTACCCGAAGGAGACAACAGTGTTTTAAAGGTTGATATCAGCCGATTTCCCGAAAAGCGCAGCCAGTTTTTTATATCACAAAATGATATGCCGCTTCTTCCGAATAAGAAATATCGTGTTTCATTTTATATCAAAATATCCGGCAGATATCCTGTGCAAAAGGTTACCTTCAGGGATACGGGAGCATTATTGCTGAGGTTTTATACCAATGACGGAAAGGCGGACCTGATCCAGAACAAGAAGTATGTCGACTTCAGCGTACCCGAGCTTACGCTTGAAAATAATGAGTGGATGAGAATTGAAGGCACAATGACGACAGATAATTTTATCCTCGAAGAAGGGAGCGTATATCGTTTAAGGCTGTATTTCGGCGGCGGCGTCAGGGCGGTCGATGAGCCGCTGGCAATTTACCTTGATAACATCAGCCTTGTTGAAGCAGAATAGATGAATCGTCCGATCCTCCATAATCTGAAATTCATAATTCAAAATATTCCCTGACAGCTACAGTCACTTTATCCCTGATGCTATCATTATTGATACTTCCGATTTTCTTTACCAATCGCTTGTGTGAGACTGTGCGTATCTGATGAATCATAACTACAGAATCTCTTTTCAATACCGTTACATCTCCCGGTATGTATACCTCTGTCGGGTAAATTTTTTCATTCCCTTTAATGCTGGAAAACGGCAATACAGTCGAGACCGTCAAATTGCTGTTTACCGAATCGTTTGATATAACCAACACCGGCCGCGTTCCCTTCTGTTCACTTCCCTCTGCCGGATCAAGACAGCAGTAATAAATATCCCATTTCCTTACCATTCACCGCCCACCTCACTATCAACATAGATAAAATCTTTGACCGTGTCAGTGGTGCGTTTAATAAATGCTTTATCTTTTGCCGCTTCTTCCAGTTTAGCATCATAAATCTCTTTTTTAGTTTTATCCAGATATTCTGCAAGAGCTTCGCGGACGCCATAGTTAACCGAAGGTATCCGCCGGTCTTCGGTTAAGCCTTTCATCTCTTCAATATATTCAGATGGTATTGCTATAGTGTATCTGATCATTTTTATGTCTTTTTGATTATCTTTGTTCAAATTAATCATCTCCTGCAGCTATTATAGCAATACATGACACTAATTGCAATCTTTAATTGTAATCTTTATTTGTAATCTTTATTTGTAATCTTTATCAGTAATATAATTTAGTAATCTTAATTCAGTGTATTTTATCTGTCCGGGCTGTTATAGATTTGCTTCATGGCGGTCCGGACAGACGGCGTCTTGATTTTGTCTGTGACCTTTTCTCTGCCGGCCTTTATTTCTGCCGCGGAATTACTTGCATTAAAAGCTCCCGCAAGTGATGATAACGATGAATCCATATCTCTGACAGTATCCACGGCTTGGGCGGCTTTTCCCTTAAAAGCATCGGTCCTGGCCATTGCATTTTCCCATTGCCTGTTAATATCTTCTGTCAATCTTTTTTTTGCTTTGGCCTGATCATGCATACCAAAATTCTCAAGCATTTCACTTAACACTCCTTATCTTTGTCACTATCCACGGTTTTTAAGGTTATTTTCCCATTGCTTGTTATACCAGTCATTGTATCGTGCCAATTCATTATAAAACTGCTCTTCGCTGTAATTCTGCACGTTCCCGTCCGCAGTATGTATTTGTGTCAGTCCATCCGGTGTTTTTTGGAAAACGGTACCGTCAGGCATGTTGATCGTCGATGTGCCATCCGGCGTATCGAGTGAGGAGCGTCCGTCAGGCAGCTGTGTCCTGACTGTGCCATCAGGCTTTTCTGAAACCATCACGCCTGTTGTAGTTTTATATTCCATTGTGCCGTCTGCCTCATGGACGATTGATTCGTTGGCGTTTTCAATCCTGCAGTATCCATCGCTCCGATAATCGCCCCTCGCACCGGATTCATTATCAACAAAGCCTCCATTTCCCTGCGCATCACGCTTCCAGTATGAACCATCCGGCAGCTTTGCATCCAATTCTTTTGTTTTCAGATTGGCTTTTATGTAGGCTCCGTCTGAAGT
>JAQUNY010000150.1 GCA_028717405.1 Eubacteriales bacterium | reverse complement strand
AGCAGGTCACACTTGCGAAAGGCAAAACTTACACACTCTCGGGATATATCAGGACTGAAAACATATCGTCCTCATCAAACAAGAGTGCCTTACTGTACTTAAGCTATCAGGATACGTCAGGCATGATGCAGCTGATTCCGGCGAAATCATCGTTAATTGGAGTTGTTGCAGCAAAACCAATATTATATTCCACTGTCAATGTCGGGGGTCTGAATAGTTACGCCAAATTGACAGTCAAATTGCCCGGCCCTTGATCATGGCAGAACACTGTGATAGAATGACTACGCCTTTAAGGCAGACAAAAAGAAAAACTGAATCAATATGAGCATCCTTGCTCTGCGCACTGCCATGTTGCGCGGGGCCGTTCAGTCCGGGAGGAGGTGAAAACGTGGTCAATAAATACGAAAGCATTTTTATTATCAATCCTTCGCTTTCAGAGGAAGATACGAAGGCGCTGGTTGAAAAGTTCAAGAATCTTATAGAGACATCGGCACAACTGGAGAATATCGACGAATGGGGCAAAAGGCGGCTGGCATATGAAATCAAGGATTTCAATGAAGGCTACTATGTACTGGCAGATTTTGCAGCTGAGCCGGCATTCCCGCAGGAGCTGGAAAGAGTGTATAAAATCACCGACGGTATTATAAAGTACCTGACAATCAGAAAATAATCAGAAGACAGACGAAAAGGATTTGACCTGAGGTGATTTGGATATTCGGCTGCGACCGGTAAACAGAGGAAAGGAAAACCAGATGAACAAAGCTATTTTGATGGGAAGGCTGACAAAAGATCCTGAATTAAGGTATACCAGTACCAATAATACGCCTGTATGCTCTTTTACACTTGCCGTTGACAGGAGATTTTCAAGGCAGGGGGAAGAGAGGCAGGCGGATTTTATACCTGTTGTCGCCTGGGACAAGCTGGCTGAGTTCTGCAGCAAGTATTTTCAGAAGGGCAAGCAGGTAGCTGTCGTCGGCAGGATACAGACGAGGACCTGGGATGACAATGAAGGTAAGAGGCACTACATTACCGAGGTTATAGCAGAGGAGGCACATTTCGCCGAATCAAAAAGAAGTGATGAGCGCAGCGATGATGCTTACAGAGAAGGAAATGCTGCTCCCGGCGGTTCTGAAAACCGGCCTCAGGGCAACAACAGGCAGGCCGGGGGACGTGAAGGCGGCGCTCCGGCGTCTGCTCCTGAAAGCTCAGGGGCGGGACAGGCGGAAGGTTTCTACACTGTTGAGGATGATGAAGACAAGCTGCCTTTCTGATAAGCTGTTATCAGGCAACATAATAATTCAGTCAGGGAAAGGAGGGACCGTGAATGCCGGCACCAAGAAGAGAAAGGAACAACAGGGATTCATACGATAAGGGCGATGCCAAGGGCGGTATGAGAATGAGAAGGCCCAGGAGAAAAATCTGTGCTTTCTGTGTTGATAAAGCTGTTGATATAGATTATAAGGATATTGCGAAGCTCAGGAAATTTGTTTCCGAGAGGGGGAAAATACTTCCCAGAAGGATATCCGGAAATTGTGCAAAACATCAGCGCCAGCTTACGATTGCCATAAAAAGGGCAAGACACATAGCACTCTTGCCTTTTACTACAGATTGATAATGTTTTATCGGACAGAGGCAGAGATATTCGCATCAGACTGATGCTATTTCTGCTTCTGCCATATTTACAGGAGATCACTTATGCCGGAGATAGGCTATCTGGGACCGGAAGGTACTTTTTCGCAGGAAGCCCTTGAAATATATCTGGGAAGATCAGACAGGACTGATTATACACCAAGGGCGTTTTCGGCCATGCCGGATATACTGCATGCCGTTACAGACGGGAAAATCGGAGAAGCATTTGTGCCCATTGAAAATTCTATCGAGGGACCGGTGAATGAGGTGCTTGACATGCTTGCCTTTGAAGACGGCCTGATGATAAACGGGGAAGCAGTTATTCCGATAAAGCAGAACCTTCTTGCCCTGAAGGGTACGGCCGTGAACGGTATAACAACGATATTGTCCCATCCTCAGGGGATCGGGCAATGCAGGAATTATCTTGCATCATACTTCCCGCAGGTCATGTTAAAGCCTGTTGCAAGCACAGCCCAGGCGGCAAGGGAGGTCGCCTGCGGGGAAGCCGGACTGGCTGCCATCGGGTCCGGAGCTGCGGCAAGAAAATACGGGCTGGACATTATCAGGAACGGTATCCAGGACAATGGAAACAACACGACCAGGTTCGTTGTTATTTCGCGGCATGACTCCGCAATGACCGGCGATGATAAAACGTCGATTGTGTTTTCGGCCGATGATAAGCCGGGCAGCCTGTACAGAGTACTTGAGATTTTCAACATATGGGAGATAAATCTTACAAAAATCGAGTCCAGACCGGCCAAGGACCAGCTTGGCAAATATATATTTTTTGTAGACATGAACGGACACAGGGAAGATGAAGACATCAGCGACGCACTGAGGATGGTCAGAAGGAAGACCTCATTTTTTAAGCTGTTGGGTTCATACAAAAACGGAGGTGCTGTTAAATGAAAGTGATCCTGAAGAAAGACATAAGAGGTTTGGGTACCGAGGGCAGCCTGGTTAATGCCGCAGACGGATATGCCAGAAATTACCTTTTGCCGAGAGGGCTGGCTATTGAGGCAAACGCGGCAAATGTGAATGTAATGAAAATGAGGCAGGATGCCGACGACAAGAAGGAAGAACGTGAGCATGATGCCGCGAAGGAGCTGGCGGAAAAGATTAAGGGCATCACTGTCACTATAAAGGCGAAGACGGGTGACAGCGGCAAGCTTTTTGGCTCGATAACCTCAAAAGACATTGCTGACTGCCTTGAGAGCGAGCATAAATTGAAGCTCGATAAAAAGAAAATCAATATGGAAGATCCGATTAAAACGACGGGCAAACATGAGATAGACATACGTCTTTATCCCGGTGTGGCCGCAACACTTGTCGTTAATATTGAACATGAATAACAGGCAAGATAATTTTTTTGGCAGGACTGCATTTCGAACACGAAAAAATCTGGTGACGGAAGGTGGTGGAGCCGCCTGTGGACATGAATTCACTTAACAGGATACCGCCTCAGAATGTCGAGGCTGAGAGATCCGTGCTGGGATCCATGCTTCTGGACAAAGAAGCGATACCTGTATCTACAGAAATATTAAAAAGCGGTGATTTTTACAGAGAAGATAACCGGGAGATATTTGAGGCCATACTTGAGCTCTTTGACCATGGCGAACCCATTGACATGATAACTGTGTCGGACCAGCTGAAAAAGAGAGGGACTCTTGACAGAACAGGTGGCATAGCCTATCTTGCCGAGCTGGCGGATTCGGTGCCGACAACCTCAAATATAAAACATTATGCAGGTATCGTTGAAGAAAAATCATTACTCAGAAAATTAATAAAAGCCTCTTCCGACATAGTCGAAATGGGATATGCGGATTCGGAGGAGGCCTCTGATATACTTGAAAAGGCTGAACAAAGTATTTTTAATGTGCTGCAGAAAAGGAGCGGCAAAGGCTTCACGCATATTAAGGATGTGCTTGTGGAAGCCTTTAATATGCTTGAAAAGCTTTACAACAGTAAAGGGAAATATACCGGCATACCATCGGGCTTCATTGACCTGGACGACCGTACATCGGGCTTTCAGAAGTCAGACCTGATCCTTATAGCCGGCAGGCCGTCGATGGGCAAGACAGCTTTTGCGCTCAATATTGCCCAGTTTGCCGCGGTGCATTACAAGATACCGGTTGCGGTGTTCAGCCTGGAGATGTCCAAGGAACAGCTTGTGACAAGGATGCTTTGCAGCGAGGTAATGATAGACAGCCAGAAGATGAGGACCGGCAGGCTGGATGATGAGGACTGGAAAAAAATTGCCATATCGCTGGGCCCTTTGTCGGAAGCCCCTGTATATATAGACGACTCAGCCGGGATAAGTATAACCGAAATAAGGGCGAAATGCAGAAGGCTTAAGCTGGAAAAGGATCTGGGTCTTGTTATTATTGATTATCTCCAGCTGATGCAGGGAAGCGGCGGGAGGAATGAGAACCGCCAGCAGGAAATATCTGAGATCACAAGATCTCTGAAGATCCTGGCCAAAGAAATCAATATACCTGTCATCACACTGTCGCAGCTAAGCAGGGCGCCTGAGGCAAGGACTGACCACAGGCCTTTGCTGAGCGACCTGAGGGAATCCGGTGCGATCGAGCAGGATGCCGATATTGTCATGTTTCTGTTCAGAGATGAGTTCTATAACCAGGATTCTGAGAAAAAGGGCATTGCTGAAATCATAATCGCAAAACACAGGAATGGGCCTACCGGGACAATTGAGCTGAAATGGCTCGGTGAATATACAAAATTTGCGAATCTTGAGACCCGTCGTGACCGCGATAAATAAGCAGGTTTAATGAGATGAAGAATGATCTTCTCAAAAAAATCGAAGAAACCATCCTCAGGCATAATATGACTGCAGGACATGATGACTCGATCCTGGCGGCAGTGTCGGGAGGACCTGATTCTGTGTGCATGCTGCATGCTCTTGCAGAGCTTTCGGGGAGGCAGGATCCCGGGTTCAGACTTGCGGCTGTGCATGTGGATCACATGCTCAGGGGAACAGAATCTGACAGGGACAGAGAGTTTACTGCCGAAATTTGCGCGAAACTTGGCGTAAAGCTTTTCATCGAAAGACGCAGCGCATCTCTGAAAGCTGAGCAGAGTAAGCTGTGTCTGGAAGAGGCTGCCCGTGAAATGCGGTACGAAATTTTCTATAAGATTGCCGCCGACTGCGGATTCAACAGGATCGCAACAGCTCACAA
>JAQUNY010000149.1 GCA_028717405.1 Eubacteriales bacterium | reverse complement strand
TTTTAGTTCTTGGTCTTGGCAGGTTCGGCTTCAGTTTCGCAGTCACATTAACTGAAATGGGTTATCAGGTTTTTGGAGTCGACCGGGATAAAAACATAGTACAGGCGGCGGCAGATAGTATCGCTCATGTCGCACAGGCGGACTGCTCTGACGAAAATTTCCTGGCTTCAATCGACATCCCGAGTTTTGACGCGGTGATGCTCTCTATAGGCGATAACATGGAAACAAGTATAATAGCAGCCGTTCTTCTGAAAGAATTGAAAGCACGCTATATTCTGGCAAAAGCAAATAATGAGCTGCATGGGAGGATACTTAATAAACTCGGTGCTGACAGGATCATATTCCCTGAAAGGGATATGGGAGTAAAAATTGCCAACAGCCTGGTTTCCAGTAATTTCATAGATATGATCGAACTGACTCCTGATTATGGCATCTTCGAGATAACCCCGCCGCCTTCCTGGCACGGCGCTACAATAGGCAGCCTGGCTGTCAGGTCAAAATACGGTGTCAATGTTCTTGCGGTTAAGTCAGGCACATCTGTAAATGTTGCTCCCGATGCGAACACGGTTATCGACCCCGTAAGTATTATGGTTTTGGTCGGAAGCGCCAACAGCATGAAAAAAATAAGGTCAATAAAATAGAAGAAATATTGAATAAAGGAGCGCCCTCATGAAAGCCAAAATAATTGACGGTAAAGCCGTAGCAAAAAGAATCAGGGATTCAATAGCCTCTGAAATACAGGCAATTGTTAGTAAAACTCCCGGCAAGCGGTCTCCGGGGCTTGCCGTTATAATCGCCGGTGACGACCCGGCGTCGAGGATTTATGTTAATTCAAAAAAGAAGGTTTGCGAAAGTCTCGGTATATATTTTGAGGAACACGCTTTTCCTGGCAATGTAACAGAAGGTGATCTGCTGGAAGCAGTCTCGGCACTTAACTCAAGGGATATCATAGATGGTATTCTGATACAGCTGCCACTTCCCTCCCATATAAATGAGTTCAGAATGATCTCGGCACTGGATCCTGATAAGGATGTGGACGGCCTTCATCCTGTAAATCTCGGCAAGCTGGTAGCCGGTATGCCGGCATTCACCCCCTGTACTCCCACAGGCGTAATAGAGCTTATCAGGGAAACAGGTACCGCAATAAAAGGTAAAAACTGCACAGTTATCGGGCGCAGCATACTTGTAGGCAAACCTCAGGCCTTATTGCTTCTGGCGGAAAACGGCACGGTCACCATGTGCCATTCAAAAACCCCGGACCTTGGTGCTGCCTGCCGCAACGCTGATATATTGGTTTCGGCAGTCGGAAGCGCCGGGCTGGTAAGGGCTGACATGGTAAAGCCCGGCGCAGTGGTAATCGACGTTGGTACAAACAGGAGAGATGACGGTAAGCTTTGCGGCGATGTGGATTTTGATGCAGTTTCCGATGTAGCGGGGCATATTACTCCTGTACCCGGCGGTGTAGGCCCAATGACAATAGCCATGTTGATGCAGAATACACTCAGGGCATACCATATGCATGAGTAAACGATTTACACCGGTATCAGCAGCAACCAATCAATGCAGCAGAATTAATATTTGCGAAGTAAAATTAACAAGTAAAGGAATAAAGAGCAGCTTTTATGAAAAACAGTATTGAAATCGCACAATCAGCAATCATGAAGCCAATATGGGAGATAGCTTCCAAACTGGATATCAAACAGGATGAAATCGAGCTTTACGGTGATTATAAATGCAAAATCAGAGATACTCTCTGGCAAAGGATCAGCAGCAACAAAGACGGAAAGCTTGTACTTGTAACAGCAATGACCCCCACTCCGTCAGGAGAAGGCAAAACCACCACAACTGTTGGCCTTGGCCAGGCTATGAATCTTATAGGCCGTAAAACGATAATTGCCCTGAGAGAGCCGTCACTCGGACCCGTCTTTGGCTTTAAAGGCGGGGCGGCAGGAGGCGGTATGTCTCAGGTCGTACCCATGGAGGATATCAATCTTCATTTTACAGGAGATTTTCATGCCATATCAGCTGCCCATTCGCTTATATCAGCAGCAATTGACAACCATATTTATCAGGGCAACAGGCTTGATATAGATGTCGGCAGGATCATGTGGAAGAGAGCGGCTGATGTCAATGACCGGGCGCTGCGCAATATTGTCATAGGGCTTGGAGGCCGCCTGAGCGGGGTCCCTCGCGAAGATGGCTTCACTATCACAGCAGCATCAGAAATAATGGCTGTTTTATGCCTTTCTACAAACCTGATGGATCTGAAAAACAGGATTTCCGAAATTATTGTCGCCTACAGCCGTAAGGATTTGCCCGTGAGGGTAAGAGATCTCAATATTCAGGGAGCAGCAGCCCTTCTTCTGAGAGATGCTTTAAAACCAAATCTGGTACAGACATTGGAAAACACTCCTGCGCTGATTCACGGAGGCCCCTTTGCAAATATTGCCCACGGTTGCAGCAGCCTCATTGCAACTCGTTACGGTCTCAAACTGGCTGATTACCTCATTACCGAGGCAGGCTTCGGTTCAGATCTGGGCGCCGAAAAATTCTTCGATATAAAATGCCGTATTGGCGGCTTAAAACCTTCAGCAGCTGTTATCGTTGCTACCCTAAGAGCTTTAAAATATAATGGGGGCCTGTCTGACGGCGATTTATCGGCAGAAGACAGTGTTTCACTTAAAAAAGGTTCTGAAAATCTTCTTAAACACATAGAAAACATAAAGGCCTTCGGAATACCTGCCATAGTGGCTGTTAACCGTTTTTCGACCGATACTGAGAATGAATTTGGCCTTTTAAAAGAAATATGTCATTCAGCAGGTGTGGATTGTGTGGCCTCCAATGTATGGTCTGAAGGCGGAAAAGGCGGCCTGGAACTGGCTGAAAGGCTTTGTTCTCTGATTGAAAACGGGGCTTCTGATTTCAGGTTTCTTTATCCATCAAACATTAAAATAACCGAAAAAATTGACGCCATCATCAGAAAGATGTATGGAGGAAAGTCAGCTGAGTATTCGCCCACAGCAATCAAAGCCATAGCCCGACTGGAAAATGCAGGTCTGGGCGATCTTCCCGTATGTATGGCTAAAACTCAATACTCGCTTTCAGACAATCCCGGTCTCAAAGGCCGCCCCGGCGGCTTCACTGTAGGCATCAGGGATGTCAGGCCGTCAGCCGGAGCAGGCTTCATTGTGGCGTATGCCGGAGACATTCTTACAATGCCCGGCTTACCCTCAAAGCCAGCCGCAGAATCCATGGATATTGACAGTGAAGGCGTAATCACAGGATTATTCTGATTAAAGGATAAATATTTATGTTATCTTTATCAGTCACGGAACTGAATATTATAAAGCTTCTTGTATATGCCGTTTTCCCGGAGCAGATCCTCGTGCCTGCCTGTTTCTGCAATGCGGCCTTCGCTTAGTACTACTATTTTATCTGCTTTTTTTATAGATGACAGTCTGTGTGCAATAATTATTGTCGTTCTATCTTTTATGACCTGGTCAATAGCCTCGTGTATTAGCATTTCGGTTTCAGTATCAACTGAAGCCGTGGCCTCGTCAAGAAGGAGGATCGGCGAATCCCTGAGCACTGCACGGGCTATTGACAGCCTCTGTTTTTGTCCGCCTGAAAGCCTTACTCCCCGCTCACCTATCTGTGTATCATATCCGTTTTCCATCTGCAGAATGAATTCATGAGCTCTTGCTACAGTCGCTGCCCTGACAATATCCTCATGCGAGGCACTGCCGACTCCATATGCTATATTTTCTGCAACTGTGCCGTTAAAAAGGAAAATGTCCTGATGGACCACGCTTATATTGTCGCGCAGGGATTTCAGTGTTACATCCCTTATATCCTGTCCGTCGATCAATATCCTGCCCTCATCAGGATCATAATATCTGCTGAGAAGGCTGATAAATGTAGTTTTTCCAACCCCTGTGGGACCGACAAGAGCGACCATTTCGCCCGGACTGATATCAAGATCTATCTCCCTCAGGACATCCATTTCATTGATATATCCAAAAGAAACATTTTCGAACCTGATGCCCCCGCCTTCTGTCTTAAGGTCTTGTGCACCGGCTTTTTCCTTTATATCAGGCTCGATATCAAGGATCTCAAAAGTACGCCCGGCTCCCGCGAGAGCATTCTGCAGATCTTCATTCACTCTGCCGAGAACACTGACAGGCTGATAGAATATGTTCAGATAAAGTATAAACGCTACGATATCTTCAGCGGGGATCCTGCCCTGTGATGCCAGGTAGCCTCCCGCCGCAATTACAAAAACCACTCCAATATTGCTGAAGAAGGTTATCGAAGGATGATATCCCGCTATGTGCGGCAATGCCTTAAAGACAGCCTTAACATGTGTCAGAGAGCTTTCAAGCACCTTCCCATATTCTCTTTCCTGCTGGTTAAAGGCCTGTATTTCGCGGACCCCGGTGATATTGTCATGCAAAACGGCATTGAATTCAGCAAGGCACTGCTGCGCCATTCGGAATTTTGGCTGTACCTTTCTGGCAAAATGTATGACGGAAAATATAAGGAAAGGAAATGTCACAAGGCTGAACAGAGCCAGCCAGGTATTCAGTACAAAAAGCATCACTGCTACTCCAAGGAGCAGCAGAATATTGATTATCATATCAGGTATCGCATGCGCTATAAGATTTTCCATAATAGCTGTATCATTGCCGGTCCTCGACATAAGCTGCCCGGTTTGCCTGTCACTGAAAAAACGCAGGGAAAGCTTCTGGAGGTGGTCATACACTCTGACGCGCATGTCAGACACAAAATTCCACGCAGCCAGATGAGTCACATATATCCTGACAAACTGGC
>JAQUNY010000148.1 GCA_028717405.1 Eubacteriales bacterium | reverse complement strand
ATCAGCAGAATCAGCAGCAAGCAGCATATCAGGGAGGCTGGAGCCAACCGCAGCAGCAGCAACAGGAGCCGCAGCCTCAGCAACAGCAGTATCAGCAACAACAACAGCAATATGGCGCTGTACAGGGGAATGAGCCACAGCAGCAGTATCAGCAGCCTCAGCCTCAGTATCAGCAGACACAGCAGCAGGCATATGCCGACACAGTATGGGTCCTGGGTGCCAGCCACACGCTTTCAATGTTTAAGATAATACCATGTTATGTCGTATTCAAGCGGGAATACGCGATAATCGCATATCTCACGCCCGAGAGGCAGAAAATGGAAAACCAAAGGCTTTCACAAAGCATAAAAAGCAGCGGCAAGGGATTTTTCAAAGGCAGCGCCGAAATGATGCGCTACTGGTCAAATTACTATAAGAAGTACTATTCGATGGGAACGGATGCCATAATGGCCGAGGATACTGCAAACAGGCTGCTGTACCATAATAACCTGACCGAAGTCTATTTCTCCTGCCAAAAAGAAGGAACATATGATGAAGGGTCATATTCAGGAGGAAGTCCCGGGAAACTGCATTTTACGCTCAGGAACGGCGAGAAGATAAAGCTGACGCACAAGGAATCAAACAAAAAGGCTAACAAAGAAATCCTTGCATCACTTTATGGTGTCATCCTTAAATACAGGAGATAAAACCGGCCCCTTTTTTATATCCTTAATCAGTTTTTTATATTATAATAGTAGCACGGTGTTATTAAGCAGCCTTGCTGATACGCTGATGCCGGTATAAGAGAGGATGATGCTAATAATGAAGAATCATATGTCTGCAGAAAATCTGCGGCGGAAAGTTGTCCGCATTCTTGCAATTACTCTTTTTATATCTGTTGCTGCGGTTTTCATTACAGGATGCTCCTTCAATATAGTAGAAATATTCAGGGGCTACACCTCCGGCTCTGATGCATCGGAAATCGACTTGAATTACAGCGGAAGTTTCACTGCTGACGGCTACTGGGCAGGCATAAAAGCCCTTGACCATGTGCACTTGTGTGAATATAAAGGAATAAGCATGTCGGATGATATATACAACATCAGCGATGAGGCTGTAGTTGCGGAGGTAAACGAGCTCCTGTACCTGTTTTCCGACATTGTGAAAGTAACTGACAGAGAAGCGATGTACGGCGACATGGTTAATATCGAGTATACCGGCAGGGTGGATGGACTGGAATTTGCCGGCGGCAGCACGGGAGGAGTGGGTATCGACATCACCATCGGATCGTCTGTTTTTCTGGAGGGATTTGACGAACAGATAATCGGACGCCGCCCGGGGCAGTCCTTTCACATAATATTGAAAATGCCCGATGATTACAGCGACGAAATAGCAAAAGGGAAGGATGCTGATTTCACGGTTAAGCTGCATTATATTGTAAACATCGTGACACCTGAACTAAGTGACGATTTTGTTGCGAAAAAACTTCAGCCGCTCTTCGGCTGGAGGAATATCAGCGAAATGGAAAGCGGCATAATCCGCAGGCTTAAAAGCACGGCGGTGACGGATTACCTGCAGAAATATGTCGTCAGTAATTCTGTTATTACTTCGCTCCCTCCCGAAATACTTGAATTCCAGAAAAAGCTGATGCTGGATTATTACCGCGAACATGCCGAATACTACAAGATAACTCTGGATAAATATCTTGAGACATATATGCATATCTCTGACACACAGGAATTATTAATAAAAACTCTTAATGATAATACCGAAATTGCATCGGGCTACCTTGTGATGCAGGCTGTTGCCGAAGATGCCGGCATAGTGTGCAAAGATGATGATGTGGCCGGATATTTTCTTAAAAATACCGGAAGCAGAGATTATTCCGAGCATGCAAAAACATATGGATTGCCATACCTGAAATTTTTAGTCCTTAACCAGATGGTGATCGATCATCTTGAGGAAAATGCCGCAAAACAATAACGAAGATAGGCCTATTTCCAGATGCGAAGAACCTTCTTCCTCGCCTTGAGGAAGTTGACCCTGCCGTACTGCTCCACTATTTTCAGACCCTTTTCACTTTTAAGGAAGATGATTTCGCCGGGGCTGACATATTTATTCCAGTATTTCTTAAAGACCAGGGCTTTTTCTTTTATGTTAAAAATATCGGGGACCGGGTGATAGCAGACAAGGACCGGGTTATCCATCTCTTTGCCAATTTTCAGCATCCTGAGGTAGAGTTTGCCGCTGCCCGGGTTGACACTGTTGCCGGATTGGCTGCCGCCCCGGGAAGAGGGAGTGTCCCTAATCGAAGCCGCTTCATATCGCTGTATGGCATACCTTTGAGCCTCAATAGGCGAGAAGACCTGTGCAAGGCTGTTTGAGAATATTTCGGCTGCATTTTCGAATCCGTCGAGATATGCCCTGACAGTTCCGTCGGAACGCTCAGTGATAACTATTTTATCTTCCCCTATATCCTTGTTTATGAGATCGCATTCCGCGAGAGAATGCAGTATGCACCTGGCAAAATCCATAACAGATGATTTCGCCGTCATATTAAGAAAATTTTCATTCAGGTACGATGCAGTTTCCCTGATGCCATGTCCTGCCCTGAAACCGAAAAATGCAGACATTGCCAATGCAGGGAAAGCCGAGGCTATACCTCCGGCGGCAGCCGCACCTGCGCCTGCGAGCATAATGGCGGTCCCGGTCATATTCAGGATATTGCTCCATGTTTTGCGCTTCAGGATATTTTTTTCATTTGCCAGTATTGTTCCGGCCTTCATCCTGACGTGGTTCTGAAGTTTTATTTCGCAGCTGTCCAGCTCTACATTTTCAAAGGGTTCGCCGATCCTCCAGAGGCTGTATGTCCGCTGCCGGTCCATGAATGTGCTGAGCATGTTATTGTTGATACGGGCTATATCTTCGTCATCCAGCTGTTCCTGACCGAAAATACCGATCGAAGGATCGACATGATTTATGCCTCGCTGTATCTGGCTGTCGTCACAAACGCCATAATACTGATCATGTTTTCTGTACAGCCTGGAGAGGTCGTTATAGCCCTTCTCGAGACCTGGGGCGACGCACGTTATATCCCAGATATTTGAGACTTTTTGCGGATCATTTTTATCCTTCCTCATGCACCTTCCCCTGAGCTGGTTTACGGAAGCAAAGGTTGTTACCGCGGTGAGGTCGATGAGGGTGTTGAGATTAACGCTGTCCCAGCCTTCGCTTAGAAGGCCGCGCGTGCCGGCGATACATTTTGTTATGCCCTTTTCAAACAGGAAAGTAGTCATCAGCACTGCGTTTTTAGAATTCCAGTCTCTGCCGCTGCCGTTGATCAAAACTACCTCTGTGGCGGAAGTATCAGTAACACATGGGAGATCTGCTGTGGCGGAAGCACCTGCAGCAGTGTCCGGCAGGTCTTCTGTGCCGGCTTGCGGATCTGCGGACGAGCAGCAGAGGCTGATGTCAAGGCCATTTTCCCTGGCCCATCCGGAGCCGCTTTCAATAAATCCTGCCGCAAGAAATGACGGGCACATGAGTTTCCCGGAGGTGATCATTACCGGATCAAGCCTGTTGAGAAGCACGTCTCCGGCAAGTGCCCTTATAACGCTGACCGCACCGCCGCATTCGCTGTCCAGGATCCCGGAGGTCTTCTTCAGCATCAGGGCATTCGAAATTTCAAAATCCGTTATGATGGCCGCCCTGATTTTGTCCCCCATAGCCTTGATTTCGGCTTCAAGTATGACCTTCAGCCCGTCCAGTTTGCTTCTGCTGTAGGCCAGGATCCTGTCAAGAGGAGAGCTCTGCCGTCGCATGCCTTTTTCTGTTAATACATAGCCCAGGCTTTTCAGGGCATTTCTGATTTCCATATATAATGCGGCATCGCCTGCTTTGCTGCTGAGCTTAAGAAGGTTGAGCGCATAGTCTTCTATAAGGTAACTCCAGTCTTCGAGAGCCATTTGTTCATACATATTGTCAGTCAGGGTGATCTCCCACGGCAGGCTGCAGCCATGCCGCAGCAGATAACGGACACCTGCGACCGCGAAATCCGGCCTTGATGCCAGAAATTTTGTCCAGTCCTGCGAATCGCCGGAAAGAAGCTGCCTCCGGACTATGCGGTCATGTATCCAGTAGTAAAAGTCTGAGTCCTTTTTATTAAACACGTCCTCGACCAGCCTGTTGAATTTGTAGTGGCATTCTTTGAGATACTGCATTTCGTCCTGACGCGGCGTGCAAAAATATACCAGATCCTGATATGGAGCCAACATACCTTCCTTAACAACTGCGGGGGTCGGAATGCTGTATATGACATCCCCAAGGAGGGCGGCGTAGCACTCCAGGTTTTCGTTGCCCTCGTCAAGCGGCGGCGTTGCAGTCAGCCCTATGGTGCTTGAGGCCCGTATTTCACGGACTATTTCTTTCATTGTGAGAGCCCAGTAATTGCGCAGGTGGTGGCATTCGTCGAATATAACAGTTTTGATGCCGGAGTCTTTGAGCTTAGTGATCAGGGAGACTGTATTGGGATGCAGGATATCTTCTACACCATAATCGGGATCACTGAGATAATTGCGGCGAAGCCTTTTGTTGAGCCTCGATATTTCTGCCTTATAAGCCCCGGGATTCGATATTTTCATTAAACTGATGCGGTGAAGGGCTTCCTCGGGAGCTATGCCCAGAGATGCGGCTACTTCGTCAGCCCATATGTTTTCGGATATTCTGTCAAAGGACTCCTCATCATCTAAGGGGACGCTCAGCATCTGGTAAGTAAAAATATTTACAGGCTTAATTTCCCGTGGATCCATGCTTATATAAGAACGCAGTGGCTTCCTGCTGCTGCTGCTGCTGTTGCCGTCATTGTTACCGCAGCT
>JAQUNY010000147.1 GCA_028717405.1 Eubacteriales bacterium | reverse complement strand
AAAGCACAAGCTCTTCACAGAATCTGCTCAAATGCATCATGATTATTGAAATACATGAAAGCATTTCGATCACGAAATCTCTGTCACTTACGCCATCCAGGCTGTTGGAGGTTATTTTTTCAAAGCTCAGCTCTGCAGCCACGGCTTCGCGGTCTATGGGGAACGTCGTTCCGGCAAGTGCTCCCGACCCAAGAGGCATTATGTTGATCCTTTTACGGCATTCGACGAGTCTTTCAATGTCACGGCGGAACATCTGGAAATATGCCATCATGTGGTGGGCAAGGGTGATGGGCTGAGCGCGCTGGAGATGTGTATAGCCCGGCATTATCGTATCAAGGTTTTCACAGGCATTTGCCGTCAGGAGTTTGCAAAGGTCCGCAAGCTTTAATATGGCAGCGGAAGCTTTTTCCCGGAGGTACATCCTTATATCCAGTGAAACCTGATCATTTCTGCTGCGGGCTGTATGAAGCTTTTTACCTGCGGCTCCGATCCTCGACACCAGTGTATTTTCTATAAAAGTATGGATATCTTCAGCATCTTTGATAACAATATCTCCGGAGCTGATATCTTTCAGGATATCCTGGAGGGCTGATATTATTAAATCAGCCTCAGCTTTTTCCAAAATACCGCATTTACCGAGCATACGGGCATGGGCTATGCTGCCTGTTATATCATATTTGTACAGGCGTGCATCAAAACAGAGTGATGAATTGAACTCGTCTGCGGCTTTGTTTATTTCCTTGCTGAACATGCCTCCCCACAATTTCATAAAAGCTCCTCCCGCTGAAAACAGAATCAAAAATTATTGCCATGGGTTATAAGGGCTCATTATAAGGGCTCATTATAAGGGCTTATAATGTTATTTTTCCCCGTAATGCTATTTTCCCCTGGCTTTTTCCTCCATAAGAGCCCTGACTTTAAGAGGAAGACCAAACAGATTAATAAATCCTTCGGCGTCCTTCTGGTTATATACGGCATCGCGTCCGAAAGTCGAAAGCTCTTCACTGTACAACGAATACGGGGAAGTTGTGCCTGCTGGCAGGCAGTTGCCTTTATAAAGCTTCATCCGGACTTTTCCGGTGACATTCAGGGAAACGCTGTCAGCAAAAGCAGAAAGAGCTTCACGCAGAGGAGTATACCACTGGCCATAGTATACCAGTTCGGCGAATCTTTGTGCAACGAGGTCTTTATAGTGGAGGGTATCCCTGTCAAGACAAAGAGTTTCAAGTTCGCGGTGGGCTGCATAGAGGACAGTCCCGCCCGGGGTTTCATAAACGCCCCTGGATTTCATGCCGACAAGCCTGTTTTCGACCATGTCCGTTATCCCGACACCATTATCACCGGCGATCCTGTTAAGTTCACATATCAAATCCGCCGGACTGTAAGCCTTATTATTGACCTTGACAGGAAGGCCTTTTTCAAAGTCTATTTCTATGTATGATGGTTTATCCGGCGCTTTTTCAGGAGAAACCATAAGCTTAAGCAGTCTGTCATAGTCAGGCTCATTGGCAGGATCTTCGAGGTCTGAACCTTCGTGGCTCAGATGCCAGAGGTTCCTGTCCATGCTGTAGTTATCCTTTTTACTCACCGGAATGGGTATTCCGCGTGCGGCGGCATAGTCTATGGCGTCTTCGCGGGACTTGATATCCCATATCCTCCAGGGCGCGATTATCTTAAGGTGGGGAGCAAGAGCTTTGACGGTAAGTTCAAAGCGGACCTGGTCATTTCCCTTTCCTGTGGCGCCGTGGCATATCGCCGAAGCTCCCTCCTTCAGGGCTATTTCGACAAGCCTTTTTGCTATGATCGGACGGGCGAAGGATGTCCCTAGCAGATACTTGCCCTCATAAACGGCGCCGGCTTTCAGTGTGGGATATATGAAATCTGTTACAAACTCATCTTTCAAATCTTCAATATATATTTTTGATGCTCCGGTTTTAAGCGCCTTTTCACGGAGAGGGGACAATTCGTCTCCCTGACCGACATCGGCCGCCATGGCGATAACCTCATAGTCATAATTTTCCTTGAGCCAGGGGATTATTATTGAAGTGTCAAGGCCTCCAGAATAAGCCAGAACTACCTTTTCCTTTTTCCCCATTTTTTTGCCTTCATTCATGCCAAAACCTCCCCGGTTATGATATACTTTAGTGACGAATACCTGTACAAGGCCTCAGACCTTGTTGTGATAATACTGAATATTATACATGACAATGTATAAATATGCAATACATACCGCAATCAGTGTGAGGAAAAAGTTAATCTGACAGCAGAGGTTTGGGCGGGGATTTGACAGCAGAGGTGTTGGCGGGGATTTGACAGCAGAGGTGTTGGCGGGGATATGATCATATGATAATTCTTGGGATAGACCCGGGGTTTGCAATAACCGGCTATGGAATAGTAGTACATGAGGGAAATCATTTTGAAACAAAGACCTGTGGCGTAGTCTCGACAGCATCTTCTCTCCCGCTTTCGGAAAGGCTGCTTGAGCTTGACAGGAAACTCGGGATGATCATCAGCGAATTTAAACCGGATGCTGTTGCCATTGAGGAGCTTTTTTTTAATACCAACGCCAAAACCGCCATGAGCGTGGGGCATGGAAGGGGTGTAGCGGTGCTGTGCGCGGCAAAGGCGGGAATAGAGGTTTTTGAATATACACCGCTCCAGGTCAAACAGGCTGTTGCCGGATATGGAAGAGCTGACAAGACACAGATCCAGCAGATGGTCAAAGTCATATTGGGGCTGAGAGAGGTTCCAAGGCCTGATGATGCTGCAGATGCTCTTGCCATAGCGATATGCCATGCTCATTCGTACAGGATAATGTCGTTGAAGGAAAGATGACAGGGTTAAAAGCGCCTGAAAGTAGAATGGTCGGGAAAAGTATCTCTGAAAGATAGTTCAACAGGTAAAAAGATAGATCAACAGGTAAAGAATGACTTGACAGCACATGAATGGATATAAGGGCATCTGAAAACATATGAAAGAGTAAAAGGGGAATTGGAGTGTTTGCTTACATTAGGGGCAGGCTTGAAGCAAAATCACCCGACACGGCAGTGGTCGAAGCCGGGGGGATAGGATACAGGATAGCAATACCGTTATCTTCATATAACGGCCTTGGTGATGAGGGCTCCGAGGTCAGGCTTTTCACACATATGCATGTCAGAGAGGATCTGATAGCCCTGTTTGGCTTTTTGAGCCGTGAAGAGCTCGGAATGTTTGAGATGCTTATTACAGTATCAGGAGTCGGCCCAAAAGCGGCGATGTCTGTTATATCGTCCCTTACGCCGTCGGATTTTGCTCTTGCCCTTATAACTGATGACTCTGCCCGTTTCAGGAAAGCACCGGGCGTTGGAGCTAAAACTGCACAGAGGATCATTCTTGAACTGAAAGACAAGATAAAGAAAGAACAGCTTGCCTCCGGAAACGAGATCGTTCAGGCGGAGGCCGGAGACGGAAAGCATTCGGCGGTATCGGAGGCAATCAGCGCAATGATGGTCCTCGGTTATTCCCAATCTGAAGCTGTCGGAGCGGTTACTTCTATCCGCAAAAAAGAAGATATAGAAGATATGGATGCAGAAGCTATTGTCAGAAGTGCCTTGAAACAGATGATGATCAAATGAGCGGACAGGGAGGTGAAAAAATGGAGGAAAGGCTCGTACAGCCTGAATTGAATGTCAGAGATGATACGGAAGACGGCAGCCTGAGGCCTAAAAGGCTCTCGGAATATGTCGGGCAGGTCAAGGTCAAGCAAAACATGTCGGTTTTTATAGAAGCCGCGAAGCAGAGAAAAGAATCGCTTGATCATGTTCTGCTTTATGGTCCTCCCGGTCTGGGAAAAACTACACTGGCTATCATAATCGCACATGAGCTTGGTGTTAACCTGAGGATAACCTCCGGGCCTGCGATTGAAAAGGCAGGAGATCTGGCCGCCATTCTGACCAATCTTAACAACAACGACGTTTTGTTTATTGATGAGATCCACAGACTCAACAGGACTGTTGAGGAAGTGCTTTATCCGGCGATGGAAGATTACGCACTTGACATAATAATAGGGAAAGGTCCCAGCGCACGCTCCATCAGGCTGGACCTCCCAAGGTTCACCCTGGTAGGGGCTACAACAAGGGCCGGTTTGCTCACGGCGCCGCTCAGGGACAGGTTCGGAGTGATAAACAGGCTTGAGATCTATTCGCCGGACGAGTTGAATCAGATAATCAGGAGGTCTGCCGGGATACTGGGTATTGAAATAGACGAAGAAGGAGCCCGGGAAATAGCGGGAAGGGCAAGGGGGACACCGAGGGTGGCCAACAGGCTCCTGAAAAGAGTAAGAGATTTCGCGCAGGTCAGGTCTGACGGGAAAATTGATTTAAAAACCGCATCCGGGGCACTTAATGAGCTTGAAGTCGACAGGATAGGGCTTGATGGAGTAGATAGAAACATGCTCATGTGCATAATCGAAAAATATGACGGAGGGCCTGTAGGGCTGGAAACTCTTGCCGCCAGTATAGGTGAAGATGCCGGGACAATTGAGGATGTGTATGAGCCTTTTCTGCTGCAGATGGGATTCATTAATAAGACCCCGAGAGGGCGGATCGCCACAAGGCTGGCGTACGAACATTTCGGCCTGAAGGCTGAGTACCGGGGGAATATATATGCTCAGCAGGCACCGCTCGACGAGATACCCGGTAATGGTAACGGCGCCGGCATAACAGAGGAAAATGACCAAAAGACATAAAGCCCATTTTTTATCACCTGATGGAGCGGAAAGGTATAAACCAAAGGTATAAACCATATGAAGATACTGATGCATATATGCTGTGCACCGTGTGCCGTATACCCCGCCGAAGTATTAAAAAGCGAAGGGATATCCTTTGACGGATACTATTATAAT
>JAQUNY010000146.1 GCA_028717405.1 Eubacteriales bacterium | reverse complement strand
GGGGCCATTGAAGCCCCGGTGTCGCGAAGAAGCGTCACCCTCATTTTTACAATGTAAGCTTCCCGTCCCATTTTGCCGGTAAAGCTTATTCCATGATAACTGGGATTTGGTTGTGTTAAGCACGGGAATTTGCCCGAGGCTGCCCAATCAAAATTGCCCGCATCCACTACTACTCCGCCAATGGTTGTGCCATGCCCGCCTATAAACTTAGTTGCGGAATGGACTATTATATCGGCGCCGTATTCTGCAGGCCTCAGAAGGAACGGCGTTGCGAAAGTATTGTCAATTATAAGAGGGATCCCTTCGCCATGAGCTATTGCGGCAATTCCTTCTATGTCGGGTATGTCTGAATTGGGATTGCCGAAGCTTTCTATGAAAAAAGCTTTGGTAGATGGCTTTACAGCATTTTTAAATGCCGAAAGATCGCCGGGATCGACAAAGTCTGTTTCAATGCCATAGTCCTGAAAGGTGTGCGCAAAGAGATTATATGTGCCACCGTAGATATTTCTTGAGGATATAATACGGTCGCCTTTGCTCAGGATGTTAAGCAGCGAGTATGATACGGCTGCTGCTCCTGAAGCCAGGCCAAGTGCTCCGACACCGCCTTCAAGGGCAGTCATGCGCTTCTCGAAAATATCCGTCGTGGGGTTGTTGATGCGGGAATAAATAAAACCTTCTCCGGTAAGGTCAAAAAGAGAAGAGGCATGATCACAGTTATCAAACACAAAGGAACTTGTCTGATATATCGGAACTGCACGTGCTCCGGTTGCTGGATCGGGAGCCTCCTGGCCGGCGTGGAGCTGGAGCGTCTCAAAGTTCAGTGTTTTTTTCATAGATTTCTCCTTTATTTCTTCTTTGTTTCTCTTTCATTGCTTCTTTAATTTTTCCTGCATATTTTATCGTTTCTGCTCCAGCATCTGCTCCTGCCGCAATTTCTCCGGGGAGACGCCTCAACCAAGGGCTACATCCAGTATCATCATAACAGTAAAACCAAGCATACAGCCTATTGAGGAGATATCGGTGCTGGAATTACCCTTGCCCGCCTGCTGAGCTTCAGGTATCAACTCCTCAACAACTACATATATCATGGCTCCGGCTGCAAAAGCCAGCGCATATGGCAATATTGGCCGCATACTCATCACGGCAACAGCTCCCAGCACTCCTGCAAAAGGCTCGACTATGCCTGAAGCCTGACCGTAAGCGAAGGCCTTCAATCTTGAAAAGCCCTCTCTGCGAAGAGGAATCGATACTGCCGCGCCTTCAGGGAAATTTTGAAGGCCTATGCCTATTGCGAGAGCCAAAGCCCCTGCCACTGATGCGGCCGGAAGCCCGGAAGCCGCTGCCCCGAAGGCTACGCCGACCGCGAGGCCTTCAGGTATATTGTGCAGTGTTATCGCCATTACGAGCAAGATGCTCCGCTGCCAGCTTGTTTTAATACCTTCTGATTTACTCTTATCCAAACCCAGGTGAAGATGCGGAAGAAGCCTGTCTACAATATACAGGAATGCGCCTCCCGAAATAAAGCCGATTGCGGCAGTCAGCCACGCCGGCACTGCACCGCCAGCTTCCTCGGCCATTTCTATAGCGGGAGCAAGCAAAGACCAGAAGCTTGCGGCAATCATGACTCCGGCAGCAAATCCAAGCATCGCATTCAGTACTTTTCTGTTGATAGACCGGAAGAAAAATACCAGTCCGGCACCCAGTGCAGTTAAAGCCCATGTAAAAATCGTTGCGGCAAGAGCCTGTAATACCGGGGGCAATGCATAAAGCCAATCCAACATCTTTGATTCCAGCCTTTCGTTTAAGGTAATCCCTTCAAAAGGTCGCAGGTGAGTTCAAAAAGGCAGAGACCTGTCAGAGCCCTGCAATAACATTATAACCATTATATATTATTGGCCGCTTTGCGAAAAGTGCATTGCGGTTTCTTTGCGCATTGCGGTTTCTTTGCGCATTGCGGTTCTTTTTGAGTATGCGTTTTTATGGATTTTGAAGTACAATCATATTATGGACAATAATTTTAATGATCACGATAATGGCAGCAATAGTGAAAGCGAAAAGGGTTCCGGTATTTACGGGGACAGGTTTGGGGGGGAACATATGCCTGTGAGGACAGGATATGCCTGTGTTACCATGGGCGTTCCGGGTACCTCAATGAAGTCCTGCACATTGAAGAATCTCAGTAAAGATACTCTGGCTGACCTGATATCACACAATCTTGAATCACTGGGAAATGTTATTGAGTACAACAGGGCAAACGATATATTGTTATACAGGATAAGCTCCGACATAGTGCCCTTTGGGTCAAGTCCGGCAAACACCCTGAACTGGAGGATGGTATTTTCGGAGAAATTGGCAGAAATCGGTGGGAAAATCACTGGAAGCGGCATGCGTGTTTCAATGCATCCCGGACAATATACAGTGTTGAATTCGCCTGACAAGGATGTTGCATCGAGGGCTGTTGAAGATCTTGCATACCATGCCGGATTCATGGACAGCCTGGGCCTTGATTACTCACATAAAATCATTCTGCACACAGGAGGTGCATACGGAGAAAAAAAGAATTCTGCGGAAAGATTTATCTCAAGATTCAGGGAGCTGGATAAAAGCATTTCGTCAAGGATAGCGCTTGAAAATGACGACAGGTCCTTTAACATCCGGGACGTGCTTGAGATAGCCGGGGAGACAGGGCTGCCCGTGGTATATGATAATCTGCACAATCTTCTTAATCCTTCTCACAAAGGGATAGATCATCATCAGGAGGATACGGCTGCCACAGAGGAAAATGAAAATTTTCCGGGAGAAGAATATGCCGACAGCTTCTGGATCAGTAAATGTGCCGGAACATGGAAGCAGGGCGATGGCCCGCAGAAGATACATTACTCGCAACAGGCAAAGAACCGCAGGGCCGGCTCTCACTCAGACAGTATAAACTCAGCGGAATTCCTTGATTTCCGAAGAAAGATCCGCCCTCCGGAGGATCGTGGAAGAAGACTTGATATAATGCTTGAGGTAAAAGACAAAAATATATCGGCGCTGAAATGCATAAATCTGATTCCCTCCCAAAAAAGCATCCGAAGGCTTGAGGAAGAATGGGGCAGATATAAATATGCGGTGCTTGAAAAATCACAAAGGCTATACAACGAAGCAAGACAATTACTGAAAGATAAAAAATCGTATCCTGCAGAAGAATTTTATCGTATTATGGAAAGTGCAGCCGCTCTTCCGGATGAGCCGAAACAGGCTTTAAATGCAGTGCTGCATGTCTGGGGCTATTTTAAGAATAAAGCTGATGAATCTGAAAAAAAAGATTTCAAAAGGCGGCTTGACAGGCTGGGATCCGGAGATCACAATGCACTGACACAGATCAGGAATTTCCTGTTCCGCCTTGCTTCCAAATATCAGGATGAGTACCTGCTCAGGTCATACTATTTTCTCTGAGCCGGCCTGATTTATGATATTTGATAGTGGAGTTACTCTTCAAATTATTATTATTACTGTTATTATGCCTGGCAGGCGGAACTAATTTTTTATATGCGCGTCTGTATAAAAGAGACTGTTTTATGATTATTAAGACCGTTTTACAATTGGCGTTGTTAAATGTCTGTATTAAAAGGGGGCTATTCCAAAATGACATCAACAAAACATAAAAAAATTAAAAACAGCGGCAGCTTCAGGACTGCAAGTATGGCAGCGGTAATGTCAGTGCTTCTGGTAATAACAATGTTTGCGGCAGGCTGCGAAAAACCCGCTGAAGACAGTGCCGGTGATTATGCAACTGCTTCTGATTTGCCGGCTTCGCCTGCAGTGTCAGCGTCGGCCGCAGCATCGGCTTCCGCGTCCCAGCCGAGAGATGAATTTGCCGCGATACCGGTCCATGTTGAAGGAGAAGTTGAATACAGGCAGGCAAAGCTCCATTACAGCGACGATATGAGTTACAGCTTGTATGTGCTTGACTACTTCACATATTCCGCCGAAGAACCCGGTAAAGATATCGTCATGTCAAATTATGACGGTGAGTATTTTGTCAGGATAGAGAGGCTCGCACCTGATATCAATATTGATGAATTTAAAAACGGGCTGAAAAAAGCATATGGCGAAATGGGCAATGTAATTGAAAGAAATCCTGCGGAGTTGTATTTTGAAGAATTCAGAGATGCAAAATTCTGGCTCCATGTTGATGTGCTGAATGAAAACGGTTCTGTAAAGACTTCCCTTCAATATCTTATGAAAGAAATCGGCGGTAACAGATACGGATTCTTTTTCCACATGCCTGCAAAAGAGGCCTCGGAGGGACTGACGCCGAGTATGTGGGCAATCGTGCTTACAATGAAATAATATCCGGTTACAAGACTCGCATACAAGACTCGCATACAAGACTCTCATGCAATATTCTTATGTTTGAAGAGCAGATATCATCCGGATTTCTCTCCAGTGAGCATAGTTACGGATGTAGCCCTGGGAAAGTCAACCCGTGGAAAGTCAACCCTGGGGAAGTCAATCCGGGGAAATTCAGCCTGTAAAAATACTTGATAATAAAGTAAAATATTCTGGTGCGTGGCTGAAATATTTCCTATAAAATAAAATCAGCATGAAAATCAGCATGCAGGGAGGTGTCTTTATGCCGGAAAAAACAAGTGTTGCCGTCATAGGGTGCGGCAATTTCGCCAAATCTTTTGTACCGCTTTTCAAAGCGCATCCAAATGTTGACAAAGTATATGTTTGCGATGTGATTCAGGAGCGGGCAAGAAAATATTCTGAGGATTACAAAGTCGACATAGTACAGTCGTTTGAAGAAGCGTTGAAACGCAGGGATATCGGAGCCGTGGCAATATTTGCCCAGAGGCATTTGCACGGGCCGTTTGTTATCGCTGCCTTAAAAAATGGAAAGCATGTTTACAGCGCCGTGCC
>JAQUNY010000145.1 GCA_028717405.1 Eubacteriales bacterium | reverse complement strand
CGCGAATTTGCACTTGCCTCAGTTAAACTGACTGCACAGTGGTGGTTTGATTTCATGGGCGGATATTTTTCCGACGATATACTTATGAGTGAAATCAAAAAGATGATTACTATTAAAGAAGGGTACAAGAAGATCAAAATGGCGTCCGCAAGCCGGATAGCAGTGTTTGCAGACACGGAATCCCTTTATTATGTATCCGAAGAATCCACCGCCGGACTTGATTGTGTTAAAAATGTATATGAGAATCTCAAACTTATCGGCGCACCGCATGACATCTTCCTTTTCAGCGATATTGACTCGCCTTCTCTGAATATTGATCAATATAGGCTGATTGTTTTTCTGAATTCCTTTGTCATTACCGAGGCTAAGAGACAATATATCAATGAAAAAATAAAAAAAGATGGCAGGAGCATACTTTGGATTTACGCCCCTGGATATATTCTCGAAGACGGATTCTCAGAAAAAAATGTTAGTGATATGGTAAACATAAATGTTGAATGCCTGGAGGAGCCTGAGAACGAAATAGTAATGCTGCCGGATGGTCCCGGCTTTGATAAGGCGGAAGGCTTAAGCTATGGTTTTACCAACAAGGCGACAGGAGTACAGATATTCAGAGGAGTTGAACATCCGGTCTCTCCTGTTTTTTACATAGATGACAAGGATGCTGTTGCCATAGGGAAATACAGAAAAAGCGGGAAGACTGCATTGGGCTTCAGACAGTTTAAAGAATTTACATCATACTACAGCGCCGCCGGCAATCTGCCTGTTGGCGTTTTAAGGGAAATAGCCAGAAAGGCCGGTGCCACTATATATTATGAGGGAACAGAGCCGGTTTACGTAAATAACCGGTTGATTGGCATACACAATGCGCCGGGAGGTACGATTACATTTAATGTACCGTCGGGCATCAGATTTAAAGAATTATTTGACGGCGGCATGTACGAGAGCAACAAAGATACCCTACAGGTGGACATACAGAAAGGTTCAACAAAGCTTTATCTTGCCGACAGGGAAATAGAGGCATAGAGGCATAGAGAGGTAGATGTAGATGTGCGCCTGAAAAAATCAAAGCCAAAACGAAGGGTAAGACAGGGGACGGCAGACTGTGTGATAAGCCCAACTAATTTAATAGAAATAAAGGTTCCATTTTTAAGCAGCACAAAAAAACAAGGTTTCCCGCTCCTGATTATTGAAAAAGAATCATCTGCCAAGGCTTAAGGCACATAAAGGTTAGAAAACCGGCATCATACTATAGCCGGTTTTCTTCTTTCTCTTAATCTTCTTACTATTTCATCACTTCCAAGGATGTTGATAACTCGTTTCATATTGTACTATTTTCGCTTATGTAATCATCCATACACTCTGGAAACAGAATTATCTGATCTCTGTCGGTGCCCTTAATATATGCCATATTCGAGTCACCCTTTCTTACATGTTATATGACAATATTATACCATAAATGATACATAATGTTAATAATATTAATGGTAAAAATGTACGATTGGCTCGCTATGCTCGCTATTTTAAGGTGTTTGATCAACTTATGAGACAAAGTTTTCAGTTTGAGTCAAAAAAAGATTGCCCTGTAATTCAGAACAATCTTTTATCATTTGCTTTGACACCCGTTGTAGACTTTTCACACAGTCTGCCGTCCCCTGTCTCATCCCTGTCTCGGCAAAGCCTGTAAACTCGCTATTTAAAGGCGGTTAACGGGCATTTTTCTTCTTTTGCTTGTCAAACGTAAGAATATGCATCGTCTGAAGACACTTGTTAAGATAAAGTGTTTAACAGGTGAACAAAAGATACAGCTCAAAATCTAAAATCCGTACTATCTGTACTTATAGGAGAAATTCTTAAATGACAGACGGGATTATTATTTACAAATAAAAACCCGAAACATTGAAAGATTTTCAGTATGTAGTTATGCCTGCCCAAGTTTATATTTCAGCATATCTTTTGGCTAAAATATATATAACTTGGCAAGAATAATTACAATATGACAAATTTAATAAAAATGTTGGCAAATTGTTGGCAAACAGTTGACAAAATTATCAGGATCATTTATGATACTCTTAAGAAATTGTCTGGGGATATCAATAACATGGAGGCTTTATTATGCTGACAGAGGATCTGATATCACTTATTGACAGAATCCGGAAGTGTCAATGTGAAATGCAGAATATTGAGGTTAAAGCTGCCGAGCAAGGTTGCCCTACAAGACTATTTGACACTATTTCAAGTTTCTCCAACCAGGATGGCGGCGGTGTCATAGTTTTCGGCCTTTCTGAGAGTTCTGGTTATAAGATTGGCGGTGTATATAATGCACAGGACCTTCAGAAGAAAGTCACAGAACAATGCAAACAGATGGAGCCGGTTGTTCGCCCACTTTTCACAATTGCCGATATTGACGGCATGACAATTGTTTCCGCCGAAATCCCCGGTGTTGATATTAATAGCCGTCCTGTTTTTTATAAAGGAGTAGGCAGGCTAAAGGGTTCATATATCCGTGTCGGCGAATCAGACGAACAAATGAGCGAATACGAGATATACAGTTATGAAGTATATAAGAAGAAAATACATGATGAGTTGCGTTTATTACCTGAGAATGCCTTTACTGATGTAAATAAAGACGAAATCACTTTATTTCTGGCAAAATTAAAAATCAAGAAACCTAATCTGTCCAGCTTGCCTGATGATAAAAATCTGGTACTCAGCGGCATTTACAAAGATAGAAAATTGACATTGACGGGATTGATGCTATTCGGGATCTATCCCCAGGCAGTGTTCCCGCAATACAGTATAACGGCTGTAGTGGTTCCCGGATACCATATTGGTGAAACAGGCATTTCTGATGAACGGTTTATTGATAACAGGAGAATCGAAGGGACAATACCCCAAATGCTGGAGGGGGCTATGAATTTTATTAGCCGAAATATGCGTGATATGACAATTATAGATAATAACGGCAAAAGGGCGGACAGAAGTGAATATCCTGTAAAGGCTGTCAGGGAGATAATTCTGAATGCGCTTATCCATAGGGATTACAGTGTAAATACAGAGACTTCGCCCATCAGAATAATGATGTTTAAAAATCGGCTTGAAGTGGAAAACCCGGGAGGATTGTATGGAAGAATCACATTAGACGACCTTGGCAAAGTAGGCGCAGACACAAGAAATCCTTTTATAGCTTCCAATCTGGAAATCATGATTGATACTGAGAACAGGTTTTCAGGAATACCCACAATACGGGATGAAATGCAGAAAGCCGGATTAATAGAACCTTTATTTGAAAACAAAAGGGGAGTATTTAAAGTTACATTATTTAATGATGCGGACGACAATTATGATAGTAAGAGGAAAAGGCTGCCAAAGACTGCTGATAATATACTGGAATTCTGCAGGACGCCAAGGACTCGCGAGGAGTTGAAGAAATATACCGGGTATTCCAGGTACTATACCATGTCCAGGATAATACAGCCGCTATTAAATGATGGCAGGCTGAAAATGACTGTTCCGAATAAGCCCAAAAGTCTATATCAAAAGTATATCAAAGCCTGAAACTGATATGAAAGGAATGTGATTTCCAATAAGACAGGGGACGGTTCTGTGTCTCATTAGGGATAGTAGAAAAGCAATATAAGACACAGAACCGTCCCCTGTCTTACAGGTTTCTTTGACATGAAACCTGACATATTATATAATCAGCATTGCAAAAGCATTGCAAACTGGCATTTTATTTTCAGAGGTCAAGACTGTAACCTTGTTTAAAACGGCGGCAGTCAAGGTAAATGAATAATACTGCGAACGGGGGATTAACTCAGCGGGAGAGTGCTATCTTCACACGGTAGAAGTCGTTGGTTCAAGTCCAACATTCCCCACCACGTTTTTGCCGGTATAAATACATGTACCGGTATTTTTCTGTTATGGCCCATATAAGCCACAGCAAAGTCCGCCATAATATTTGCCCCTGCCCACATCAGCCGCAGCAAGGTTCGCCATAGTAGTTGCCCTTGCTCATCTCAGCCGTCACTATTACTATCACGCCTATGTGACTTAAACCGCCTGCTTTCACGCTTGTCCATCTGCCTTCACGCCTGTCAACCTGACGGTACGCATGTCCGCCGCCGTCATCGCCACCATTGCCGGCACATGTCCGATTTGACCGATTTTTACAAAAAAATGAATGCATATTACATTACAAATATCACACGAATATTTTAAAATAAAATAATAACTGCTGACGGCGGCTGCGGGAAAGAGGTATAATATATCCGGTACGCCCTGCCTGCAGATAATAAACAACAGAAGGGGAAAGGTTTGCATTATGGAAAAACTGAGAATTGGAGTTATAGGTTGCGGAGGTATTGCCAGGGGGACGCATCTTCCCGGGATCGAAAAATCAGATTGCGGATTGATAACGGCTTTATGCGACATTAATGAGAAAACGCTGAACGAGGCCGGAGACAAATATGGTGTGCCTGCAGCCAGAAGATTTACGGACTACAGGGAGCTTATTGTCTGCGGTGATGTAGATGCCGCGGATATCTGCACTCCCAACAACCTGCATTGCGAAATGGCGCAGGAAGCGGTTAAAGCCGGGAAGCCTTTCTGTGTGGAAAAGCCGGTCGGCATAAATTATGGCGAGGTGAAAAAGCTCGAAGAAGCTACCGCCGCCGCAGGCGTCAAAGCCATGGTATGTTTTTCATATCGCTTCAGGCCTGCAGTAAGATATGCCAAACATCTTGCAGAGCAGGGGATTTTCGGCGAGATAAACGGAGCCTGCGTGCAATACCTGAAATCCAGCGCATTCATGAAGGGGAGGCGCCTTGACTGGAGATTCGATGAAAAACAGGCCCGCTACGGGGTTTCCGGAGACCTTGGCGTACACCTTATCGACCTTGTCCAGTTCCTTGCCGGAGATATAAC